>NZ_JBEXPH010000001.1:0-213728 GCF_040611955.1 Streptomyces sp. NPDC006510
CCCGGCCAGCCTGCGCTCGCGGGCCAGCCGGGGGAACGTCGTCCGCTCGTGGTCGCCCCGGTCCGGCAGCAGCGTCGTGAACGCCGGGGAGAAGACGTACACACCGGCGTTGATCAGATACGGCGAGGGCGGCGACTCGATGAAGTCGGTGATGTGCCCGAACGCGTCCGTCTCCACGGCACCCCACGGGATACGGGGACGGGCCAGGGCCAGCGTGGCGGTCGCATCGCGTTCGGCGTGGAACGCGGCCATCTCGCGCAGGGAGAAGCGCGTCCAGATGTCGCCGTTGGTGGCGTACCAGGGCTGCTCGGGGTCGGGAAGCCGGGCGGCGGCGTACTTCAGCCCGCCGCCGCGGCCCAGCGGCTCGGACTCCACGACGGTCGTCACGCGCAGCGGCAGCACCGCCGAGTCCAGCCACTCCTGCAGCACCTCGGCCAGATGACCGCACGAGACCACGGCGTCGGTCACGCCTTCGGCGGCCAGCCAGGAAAGCTGATGGCCGATGATCGGAGTCCCGGTGCCCGGGATCTCGACCATCGGCTTGGGGCGGTCATCGGTGTACGGGCGCAGCCGCGATCCCTGGCCACCCGCAAGGACCACGGCCTGCGTCGGATACGTATGCATGCCAGGCACGATATGCGGTGCCCGGATCGGCCGGTCAGCTGAACCGGGCGACGCCCGAGGCGAAGGACGTGTCGCAGACGGGACGCGAGAACCGGTGGGCGTGCGTGGGGCCGTACTTCTCGACGGCGGCGCGGCCCAGTGCCCTGGCGATCGACATGCAGTGCCGGGCGAGCGAGGGGCGGCCCTCGACGGAACGCTGGAGGTCCGTCAGCGCGACCCCCGGGTCCTTCTCCCGGAGCTCCACGAGCAGCCGGTCACGGAGGGCGTCCTGCGGGGTGCGCGTCTTGGCGCGCTTCGAGATGTCGTGGGCCGACGCGGTCAGTACCTGCGGCTCGGAGTTGTGCGCTGCCCACGGCACGCTGGTGACGGCGAGGGTCCCGGAGAGGACCATCACGACGGGCAGTACGAAGGCGAGGGATCGGCCGATGCGGCGCGCAGTGTGGGTCACGCAGCGAGCGTAGCGGCCAGTGATGATATGGCGACAATTCGTCACCCTTGAGGGGGATGGTTCGAGGATGCTTTTCGAATCGGGTGTTGACGAACAGTGCCGAAATGACCGGTGTGCCGGGGAATCCGGCACTGGACGGATCCAAACCCGATCGTGTCCCGGGGCGCGCGAACGGCCCCGCACTCAGTACGTGCGGGGCCGCTGTGGTGCGGGTGTGCGGGGCGTCAGTCGGTGAGACGGGCACCCGTCGAGGTCGAGAAGACGTGCAGCTCGTCCGGGCGCGGCACGACGTGCAGCTTGGTGCCCTTCTCCGGGACGGCGCGGCCGCCGACGCGGACGACCAGGTCCTTGTCCTCGCCGCCGACCCGCGCGGAGCCGTAGACGAAGCCGTCGGCGCCGAGCTCCTCGACGACGTTGACCGAGACGGCCAGACCGGCCGGGGCGTCGGCGCTGTCCTTCGTGAGGGACTTCGCGGCGGCGCCGCCGTGCTCGACGATGTCGAAGTGCTCCGGGCGGATGCCGACCGTGACGGTCGTGTCGCCCTTGTCCGCGGCGGCGGAGAGCGCCTCGCGGGAGACCGGGACGACACTGTTGCCGAACTTCACGCCGCCGTCGGTGATCGGGACCTCGACCAGGTTCATGGCCGGGGAGCCGATGAAGCCGGCCACGAAGAGGTTCGCCGGCTTGTCGTACATGTTGCGCGGCGAGTCGACCTGCTGGAGCAGACCGTCCTTGAGGACCGCGACCCGGTCACCCATGGTCAGGGCCTCGACCTGGTCGTGCGTGACGTACACGGTCGTGATGCCCAGGCGGCGCTGGAGCGAGGCGATCTGCGTACGGGTGGAGACACGGAGCTTGGCGTCGAGGTTCGACAGCGGCTCGTCCATGAGGAAGACCTGCGGCTCACGCACGATGGCCCGGCCCATCGCGACACGCTGCCGCTGACCACCGGAGAGCGCCTTCGGCTTGCGGTCCAGGTACTCGGTGAGGTCCAGCATCTTGGCGGCCTCTTCGACCTTCGCCCGGATCTCGGTCTTGTTGACCCCGGCGATCTTGAGCGCGAAGCCCATGTTGTCCGCCACGGTCATGTGGGGGTACAGGGCGTAGTTCTGGAACACCATGGCGATGTCCCGGTCCTTCGGGGGCAGGTGCGTGACATCGCGGTCACCGATGCGGATCGCGCCGCCGTTGACGTCCTCAAGACCCGCGAGCATGCGCAGGGAGGTCGACTTGCCACAACCGGAAGGACCGACGAGGACGAGGAACTCACCGTCCGCGATGTCGATCTCAAGCTGGTCCACGGCCGGCTTCGTGGAGCCGGGGTAGACGCGGGACGCCTTGTCGAACGTGACACTGGCCATGCTGGATCTTCTCCTCCACCGGCAGGAACGTGCCGGACGATCCGAGTGCGGGAGTGGTCTGGTCCACCTGAGTGAACCTTCAGCGACGCTACCTGGCCATTTGGAATCTGTCAGTAGTTCGAAGGGCGCGAAATTTTGGGACCGCACAGGGCGCGGTGTTGGTTACACTGCTCCGGCACGCCTCCTTAGCTCAGCTGGCCAGAGCAACGCACTTGTAATGCGTAGGTCGTCGGTTCGAATCCGACAGGGGGCTCAGCGAAACCCCGGCTCGGGCGGTGTCCGAGCCGGGGTTTTTGTGCGGGAGGGGGCCTCAGCGGCGGCGGGTCAGTTCGCGGCCGAGTGGGGTCAGGGCGTGGAGCATCAGGCAGCCCCTTCGCGTGCTGGTGATGAGCCCCGCCCTGCGCAGGACCGTGGCGTGCTTGCTCGCGGTGCCGATGGATACGCCGGTACGGAGTGCCAGCTCTCCTGTCGAGCAGGGTGGGGTCAGTGCCCGGAGGACCATGGCGCGGGTCCGCCCCAGCAGGTCGGTCAGGCCCTCGGGTTCCGGGGCCGGCGGGGGGCGGCGGCGGGCGACGGGGTAGACCAGCACAGGCGGGAGGCCCGGGTTGATGAGGGTCACCGGGGACTTCGTGCAGAAGAACGACGGAACCAGGGTGATGCCCCGGCCGCGCAGATGCAGGTCGCGGTCGCTCGGGTAGTCGGCGGTCAGCGTCGGGGACGTCCAGCGGATCGACGGCGGCAAGGTGTGCAGGAGCTGCTCGACGCCGCCTTCCAGGATGTCCCGGCTCTGCTGGGCGCGTTCGAGGTGGAACGTCTCGCCGATCAGCGGGAGTTGGGGTGCGAGCAGCTCGTTGAAGTACGTGGTGAGGGCGTCCCGGAGCTCCCGTCGGGCGGAGCGGTCGCCGTCGGCGAGCCGGCGGACCCATGGCGGTGGGGTGTGGCGCCGGAACTGTGTGGCGAGTTCGCTGCCCAGCCGGGCGGCCGGGGTGGCATGGATGAGTTCGAGCGATGTGCTGAAACTGTCCGCGCCCGACGGGGTGAGGAAGTCGGGGAAGTCGCCGGTGTGCGGGACGAGGGTGGTCACGTAGCGGATGAGGGCCCTGAGGTCCCGTCCGGCGAACCGGGTCCGGACATGGTGCAGCCAGGGGGTGTACTCGGACGGCGGGCGGGGGGACTGGAGGATGTGGAGGCTGTTGACCAGTTCCCACATGTCATCAGGGCGGGCGGCCACCGTGGTCCTGGCTAAATCGTCCGCGGTGAAGTGGATGCGCAGTCTCATCGGTCCCCCCGATTGATGAACTGGGTGTTTTCCTTGTGCTGAAAACTGTTGGTCCGTCGACCCGGCCCGACCCCATTATCTGAGGAGCTCGTAAACGAGCGGTAAACGAAGAAGATCCGCGGTCCTGACCAAGGCCGCGGTGTCGAATAAAAGGGGGAACCTCATATGCGCAAGGTTCGGAACGCGATCACCAGGACCGTCGCGGCGGCCGCCGTGGTCGCCGCCGGCTCGGTGCTGACGCTCGGCGGGAACGCGGCCGCGGCGGAGGCGGCGGCCACGATCCACGGCTGTCCGTCCGGGGCTGTCTGCCTCTACCCCAACGGCAGCTGGGCCAACGACAAGCCCACCTACATCTTCTACAGCTACGGTGTCCACAAGATCTACAACCAGTACGGCACCAAGAGGATCTACAACCACCAGACCGGCGGCGCCACCGCCCGCAACTGCTACGACGCCGCCGGGACGAACTGCGGTGGGTACCAGAAGGCCGACACGTACGCCGACTACGACTACACCCCGTACAACTCCATCCGGCTCGTCAAGTGACGGACGCGTTCTGAGTCTCTGGAGCCTCTGGGGTCTTTGGGGTCTCTGAAAAAGAGCTTGCGGGGAATTGGGGTCTTGATCGCCTTGATTCCCCGCAAGTCCTTTTGATGTTTCGGGATGGCTTTCCATGAATGTTCACCTGTCGGGCTCAGGGTGAATTCCGGGTTCAGTGGAACCATCCGTAGCGTTCCGCGATCACCGGCAGCCGGTCCGCGGCCAGGGCGTGGGCGGCGGCTCGCGGGGTGCTGTTCCCGGCCTCGGCGCGGGCCAGTACCTGGTCGACCAGGGTGCGCATCGAACGGCGGGTGTACGCGAACGCCTCGTCGGCGTCGGCGCCGATGTCGCCGAACAGGGTCCACCACCACCAGGCATTCGTACCGGAGTTGACGACCACGTCCGGCAGTACGGTGATGCCGCGGGTGGCGAGCAGTGCCTCCGCCTCGGGCACCACCGGCATGTTGGCGGCCTCGACGATCCAACGGGCGGTGATGCCCGCCTGGTTGGCGGCGTCCACGGCGTACGAGACGGCGGCCGGCACCAGTACCTCGGCGTCGGCGGTCAGCCAGGCGTCGGCCGGAAGTTCACGGTCCTCGGCGCGGAGTGCGGCGCGGTCCACGGCGCCGTGGCCGTCGCGGGCGGCGAGCAGCGTCTCGACGTCCAGGCCGGCGGGGTTGGCGACGGTGCCCTTGATGTCGGCGACCGCGACGACGCGCAGCCCGGCGCGGGCCAGGAAGCGGGCGGTGGCGCCGCCCATGGTGCCGAAGCCCTGCACCGCGACGCGGGTGCCCCGGTGGGCGACGCCGGCCCGGTCCAGGGCGGTGAGCACCGATTCCGCGACGCCGCAGCCGCCCACCAGCTCGTCCAGGCCGATGCCGTCCACGTCGATGGCGAACGCGTCGGCGAGGCGTCGGCGGGCGGCCTTCTCGTCGTCGAGGAGCGGGTAGACCGCCTGGATGGAGGAGATCAGGCCCGCCTCGGCGGCGGCCCGGTCGACGAGGTTCTGGGTGAGGCCGAGGTCCTCGCCGGTGGTCCAGAAGTGCTCGATGTAGGGGCGGACGGCTCGCAGGTAGCGGACGAGGACGCCGTACGCGGCGGGGTCGCGAGGGTCGCAGTCGATGCCGCCCTTGGCGCCGCCCAGCGGGATGTAGCGGCCCTGCGGGTTGTAGTGCAGCGCCTCCTTCATCGTCATGCCGCGGGCCAGGCCGGTGACTTCCTCCAGCGTGCAGCCGGAGCGCATCCGCAGGCCGCCGCTGGAGACGCCGCGCACCAGGCGGTCGATGACCAGGTGGCCCCGGTGTCCGGTCTCCTGGTCGGTCCAGGTGAGGGAGATCAGCGGGGTGGTGGGCGTGGGGGACGGGGGTGTGGTCATCGGGGGAGCTCCTCGGGGACGGTGATGAGGGTGGGGCCCGCGGTGTCCAGGGCCCGGCGCAGGGCCTCGGCGAGCGCCTCGGGCGAGTCGGCGCGTACGCCGTGGCCGCCGTACGCGCGGGCCAGGGCGGGCAGGTCGACCGCCGGCAGGTCGACCGCGGTGGGGCGGTCGCCGCGGGAGACCATCTCGTCGCGGATCTCGCCGTAGCCGCCGTTGTCGAAGACCACGACGGGCAGGGGGAGTCGCAGTTGTACGGCGGTGGCCAGTTCCTGTACGGAGAACTGGAGGCCGCCGTCGCCGCTCAGCGCGACGACCGGCCGGGCGGGGTCCGCGGACTTGGCGCCGATGGCGGCGGGCAGCGCGTAGCCGAGTGTGCCGAAGCCCGTCGGGTGCAGATAGCGGCCCTCCGGGGCGACGGGCAGGTGCGGGATCGCGCCGTAGTAGCAGCACTGGGCGCTGTCGGAGGTGAGCACCGCGTTCGCGGGGAGCACCGACCTGATGGCCGCCAGGTACGGCAGCAGGTGCGCGTCCCCGCTCCGTGTCTCGGCGTTCCGCTCGTTGCGCAGTGCGACGACGGCCCGGTGCGCTTCGGGGTGCGCTTCAGCGGCGCCGGGGCGGGCGGCGAGCAGTGAGCGCAGGGTGTGGCGGGCATCGCCGACCAGGGGGATGCCGACGGGCGGTCCCGCGTACATCTGCGCCGGGTCGATGTCGGCCCGGATCAGGGTGCCGTCGAGCTCCGGCAGGGGTTCCCACAGGTCGGACTCGGCGAGTTCCGTGCCGACGGCGAGCACCACGTCGCGCTCCGCCAGCCAGCGCCGGACGGCCCGGCTGTGCAGGGAGACGCCGAGCGACAGCGGGTGGGTCTCCGCGACGATCCCCTTGCCGTTGGCGGAGGTCACCACGGGGGCGCCCAGCTCCACGGCCAGGCGCAGGCACTCGGCGGCGGCTCCGCGCGCTCCGCCGCCGAGCACCATCGCGGGCCGGGCGGCCGAGCGCAGTGCCTCGGCGGCCGCCGAGAGCGCGGCCGGGTCCGCCGTCGCGGGGGAGAGGGGCGGGGCGGTCCGTACCGGTCCGGCCGGTTCCACGGCGGTGAGCAGGTCCAGCGGTATCTCGATGTGTACGGGCCGGGGGCGCCGCGTACGGAAGAGGGTGAAGGCGCGGGCGACCGCCGCGCCGATCTCCTCGACCGAGGACACCCGGTGGCTGACGGCCGCGATGTTTTGTAGCGCGTCGGTCTGGCTGCGCGTCTCGTGCAGCAGGCCGGTCGACTGCCGGGGATGGCGCAGCGGCATGCCGGGTGAGACGACGAGCAGCGGGACGCTGTCGGAGTACGCCTGGCCGACGGCGGCCGCGATGTTCAGCAGGGCGGGGCCGGTGGTGGTGATCGCCACGCCGGGCCGCCCGCTGACCCGGGCGTAGGCGTCGGCGGCGTAGCCCGCGCCCTGTTCGTGGCGGGGGTTGAGGTGGTTGATCCGGTAGGCGGCCAGGTGCCGGTAGATCTCCAGGTTGTGGGTGCCGGGGATGCCGAACGCCTGGGTCACACCGTGCGCGGCGAGCGCCCGGACCAGGGCTTCCCCGCCGGTGAGCCCGCCCTGCGGGGGCCGGGCGTGGATGGTCGCGGGCGGTTCCGGCATGGGCGTCTCCAGGTACTGCGAGGGCTCTTTACTGAATGGTTAGTCAGTATCTGGAGCGTGGATCACCCATGTCAACGTGTGTGGATACTGAACATCTGTTCAGTTGTCGGGGTGGGGTCCGGCCAGGTCGGCGGCCGGTGCCCGTGCCCGGGGCCCGGCCGCCCGTGACGGGGCTCGTGGTCAGTGCGCACCGGGCGGCAGCCGCATCGCCAGTCCGTCGAGGGCGACCTTTGGGCCGTACGCGAACTCGGAGTCGCGGATCTCCTCGGGGCGGTCTTTGAGGAGGCGGTATCGGCCTCGTCCACGTCTCCGACGGCGGTCCCTCAGTGCCGCCCCGCCAGCCGGTCCGCGGCCTTCGCCACCGGGTCCGTGCCGGCCCGCGGCGAGGTGAGTTCGCGGCGGTCGGCGGCGCGGTAGGCGGCGTACATGCCGTGGACGCCGATCCAGCGGAAGGGTTCCGGCTCCCAGCGGCGGACCTTGTGGCCCACCCAGGGGAGGGTGGTCAGATCGGTGGGACCCGACTGGCCGGAGTCCTGCTGGATCAGGTCGCGCAGGGTGCGGGCGGCGAGGTTGGTGGTGGCGACGCCGGAGCCGACGTAACCGCCCGCCCAGCCGAGCCCGGTGGAGCGGTCGAGGGTGACCGTGGCGCACCAGTCGCGGGGGACGCCGAGGACGCCGGACCAGGCGTGGTCGATGCGGGCGCCCGCGGTGGTGGGGAAGAGGCGTACGAGGATGTCGCGGAGGGCCTCGATGGTGGCGGGCTGGGTGCGGCCGTCATTGTCGGTGCCCGAGCCGAAGCGGTACGGGACGCCGCGGCCGCCGAGCGCGATGCGGTCGTCGGCGGTGCGCTGGGCGTACATGTAGGCGTGGGCCATGTCGCCGAGGGTTTCGCGGCCGTCCCAGCCGATGGTGTCCCAGACCGGCTCGGGGAGCGGCTCGGTGGCGATCATCGAGGAGTTCATGGGGAGCCAGGTGCGCCGCTGGCCCTTGAGGTTCGCGGTGAAGCCCTCGGTGCAGCGCAGGATGTACGGGGCGCGGACGGTGCCGTACGGGGTGTGCGCGTGCTTGGGCCGGATCTCGGTGACGGGCGTCGACTCGTGGATGGTGACGCCGAGCGCCTCGACGGTCGCGGCGAGCCCCTTGACGAGTTTGACCGGGTGCAGCCGGGCGCCGTGCGGGGTCCAGGTGGAGCCGACGGCTCCGGTGACGTTGACGCGTTCGCAGGTCTCCCGGGCGCCGCGCAGGACGCGGTCCGTCTCGCCGAAGGCGATCTCCACGGAGTGGAAGTCCTTGAGCCTGGCCAGCTGTGCGGGTGTGTAGGCGACTTCGAGGACGCCGCCCTGATGGATGTCGGCGTCGATGTTCTCCTCGGCGGCCACCCGTACGACTTCGTCGACCGTCTCGTTCATCGCCTGCTGGAGCCGGACGGCGGCTTCGTGGCCGTGGAGCTTGGCATAGCGGTCGCGGCCCGCGATGCCGTTGTAGAGCCAGCCGCCGTTGCGCCCGGAGGCGCCGTAGCCGCAGAACTTGGCTTCGAGGACGGTGATGTTGAGGAAGGGGACGGCCTTCTTGAGGTAGTAGGCGGTCCACAGTCCGGTGTATCCGCCGCCGACGATGCAGATGTCGGCGGTGGCGTCGCCGGGCAGGGGCTCCCGGGCGAGAGGTGTGCCTTGGTCCGCGTACCAGAACGATATGCCGCCGTTTACGGTGCTGACGGTGCTCATGTTGCCCCTGCTTTGTCCGGTGGGAAGCCCTGGTGTCTCTGGGGCGGGACGTTACTGCGCAACAGGCGTTTTCGTCCTCTGCCGGGACCGGGTCAATGGGTAGCAGGCGAGGCCGATGAGTACAGCGGTGAAGTGGCCGAGGTCGGTGAAGCTGCGGCCGGTGATGAGGGGGATGCCGTAGACGACGAGGACGGCGAAGAGGTACACGTACCGCCAGGGCGACGGGACGCGGTACGTGAGGACGGCGACGACCCCCGCGAGCGCGTAACTGACGCCGACATCGAGGGTGTTCGCGGCCGACGGGGGTACGTGTCCGTGCCGGATCGCCCAGGCCAGGACGCCTTCGCCGGCGAGGGAGGCGAGGACGTGTGCCAGGAGGGCGACGGTGAGCCAGCGCAGGGTGCCGAGCCAGCGTTCGGCGGGGGCGTGGAAGACGGTGTACAGGAAGGCGTAGGGGACCCAGTGGCCGCCGTCGATCCAGAAGGCGCTGGCGAACAGGACGCGTACGGGGTCCTGGGTGAGTTCGTGGATGTTGGTCGAGCGCTGGCGCAGGAAGTCCTCTTCGAAGTCCGGTGACATCTGGTGGACGATGACCGTGGTGACGAAGAGCGCGGCCAGCCAGATGTAGGTGCCGGGTGCGCTGCGGAGCCACGAGCCGGCGCTGCGGAGCCACGAGTCGGCGGTGGTGCGGTGCCGGGCGGGCGGTGCGGGGCTGCTCGGAGTCATAACCGATTGACGCACGTCCCTACGATCGTCGGCGTGATCGACATTCCGGACGGGCTGATCGCCACCCAGTCCAAGTACAACGGCGCCGCCGGGCGGGCATTCCTGGCGGCGCTGCCGGGGCGGGCCGCCGAGTTCCTGGGGCGGTGGGGGCTCCGGCGGGACGGCGAGGCGTTCCACGGGGTGTGCGCGCTGGTGCTTCCGGTGGTGCGGGTGGCGGACGGCCGCCGGGCGGCGCTGAAGCTTCAGCCGGTGGACGACGAGACGGTGGGCGAGCCGGTCGCGCTGCGGGTGTGGGGCGAGGCGGGCGCGGGGGCCGTGGGCCTGCTGGACCACGATGCCGCGACGGGGACGCTGCTGCTGGAGCGGCTGGAGGGACACCGCTCACTGGCCGGGATGGCGGACGGGCGCGCGGCGTCGGGGATTCTCGCGGAGCTGCTGGCCCGGCTGACCTCCGTACCCGCCCCGGCGGGCAGCGGGCTGCGGAGGCTGGGGGACCTGGCGGAGCGGATGCTGGCGGCGGCGCCGGGGGCGGTGGCGGAGCTGGCGGACGCGGCGGAGGCCCGGCTGCTCGCGGACTGCGCGGCGGCGGTGCGGGAGGTCGCGGGGGAGCCGGGGGACCGGTTGCTGCACTGGGATCTGCACTACGGAAATGTGCTGGCCGACGAGGCGGGCCGGTGGGTGGCAATCGACCCGAAGCCGCTGGTCGGCGACCCGGGCTTCGAGTTGCTGCCCGCCCTGGTCAACCGGTTCGACCCGGCGGTGGTCCGGTGGCGGTTCGATCTGATGACCCGGGTGCTGGGCCTGGACCGGGAACGGGCGCTGGCCTGGACGCTGGGGCGGCTGCTGCAGAACGCGGTGTGGGACGTGTCGGACGGCCGGCGGCGGCTGGACCCGAACCAGGCGGAGATCGCACGGCAGTTGCTGGGGCGGAGCTGACCGCAGCGCGGCGGGCGGAGCTGACTGGAGCGCGGCGGGCGGCGCCGGTCGAGGGGGCGGAACAGGCGGAAGGAATGCCGTCGAGGTGGGGGGTGGAACAAGCGGAAGGAATGCCTCTGCTTACCCTGCCCCCATGATTCGTACCGCTGTCCCCGCCGATGTCCCCGTCATCCACGCCATGGTCCGTGAGCTGGCCGAATACGAGAAGGCCCTGCACGAGGCGAACGCCACCGAGGAGCAGCTGCACGAGGCGCTGTTCGGTGAGCGGCCCGCCGCGTACGCGCACATCGCCGAGTCGGACGACGGCGAGGCGGTCGGCTTCGCGCTGTGGTTCCTGAACTTCTCCACCTGGCGCGGGGTGCACGGCATCTACCTGGAGGACCTGTACGTACGCCCGGAGCGGCGCGGCGGCGGGCACGGGAAGGCGCTGCTGGCGGAGCTGGCGCGGATCTGTGTGGAGCGCGGCTACGAGCGGCTGGAGTGGTCGGTGCTCAACTGGAACGCCCCGTCCATCGCGTTCTACGAGTCGCTGGGCGCGCGGCCGCAGGACGAGTGGACGGTGTACCGGCTGACGGACGGGGCGCTGGCGGAGCTCGGCGGAGGGCGGTAGGCGGGCAGCGGTGGGCGGGCGGGGCGTCGGCGGGTGGCCGGCAGGGGGTCACCCGCGGCCGGGTGGTCCACCCGCAGTCGGGGCGCCCGCCCGCGGCCCGGTGGTCCGGCTGCCGGCCGCCGGGCTCAAGCCCGCTTGAGGTCGAGCCCCTTCGTCGTCGTGCGGCCGGTCCGGGGCTCCGACGCCCTGAGGGCGAGCACGGCCGCCTCCAGACCGCTGTTGAACGACACCTCGCTGAGCAGTCCGGGCGCCGCGACCTGGTCGCCCGCGAGGTAGACGCCGTTGCCCCGGTCGATCGCGGGCCGGTCGCGCCAGGTGGTGCCCGGCAGGTCGACCGCGCCGGTGCGGCCGGAGGAGACTGCCTCCCGCCGCCATTCGGTGCGCTCGCGCCAGCCCGGGTATCCGAGGTCGAGCAGTTCCTCGGCGCGGGCGATGCCTGCGGCCCTGGGCTCGCCGGGGGCGAGCGGGAACTGCCCCTGGATGAGCTGCTGCCCGGCGGGTGCGAGGGTGCGGTCCTGGGCGCTGAAGCGCTCGATCCAGCCGGGGGCGTCGAGGTCGGACACGGCGAACGCGTCCCCGCGCCGGGTGCGCAGGGCCAGGTCGATCAGGGCGGTCCGGCCGCTGTCCCAGGTCAGCGAGGGGTCGCGGAGCAGGGTGCGGGCCGCGTCGAGAGAGGTGGCGACGACCACCGGGCCCTGCCGGGTCAGGGTGCCGAGGGTGTCGGCGTCCACGCGAGCCGCCGTCTCGATCCGGACGCCGAGATTCCAGGCGCGGGCCGCCATCCGGTCGATGACCTGGGCCCAGCCGCCGACGGGGTAGCGGGCCTCGGGCGGCAGTGCGGCGGCGCGGCGCAGCCGTTCCTGGACGAACGCGGCGGAGAGCGCGCCGGGGTCGTGGTGGTAGAGCGCCACGGCGGCGTAGTACGCGGCCGCGCGGGCGCCCGCCTCGCCGGCCCGTCCGGTGGCCCAGGTGCGGAAGTCGGTGCCGACGGGGGCGTGTTCGGCGCGGCGACGGCTGAGCCGGAGGAGGCTGAGGGGCGGGGTGCGGTGCAGGGTGCCGTGGAGGCGGAAGCGGAGCCGGGTGCCTTCGAGCGGCGGCACGGCCGCGACCGGGCCCAGCAGATTGCGCCGGGCGAGCCAGGCCCGGTGCGGGCCGCGGCGGTAGAGGGCGTGCGGTCCTTCGTTGGTGCGGTACGGGCCCTCGGCGGTCCTGGCCCGACCGCCGAGGGTGTGGTGGGCCTCGTGGAGGGTCACCAGGGCGCCGGACTCGGCGGCGGTGATCGCCGCGGTGAACCCGGCGAGGCCGCCGCCGATGATGTGGATGCGCTGCATGGTCCCGGTCTCCTTCGCTGACGGGCGCTGTTGTGTACGGGACGGTTCGCGGGGCCGCGTCCGTGACATCGGCGAGGGGGCGTTGTCAGTGGCATGGGTCACGATGGGGGGCATGGCACGCGGCAACGGCAGGAAGACGGAGACCATCGCGACGGCCCGGCGGCCGGAGGTGCGGCTCCCACGGCTCGTTCCGTACGACGGCGAGGGGCTGGAGCCGGACGGGGACTACGACGGAGTGCGGTTCGAAGGGGCGGATCTCGCGGACGAGTCGGGTCCGGGAGCCCGGTTCATGGACTGCGCGCTGGACGGCTGCGCGCTGGACCGCACGGAGCTGGTCAGGGCCCGCTTCATCGACTCGGTGCTGACGGGCGTACGGGGCGTGGGCACCGATCTCGCCGGGGCGTCGCTGCGTGATGTGGAGGTGGTGGACGCCCGGCTGGGCGGGGTGCAGCTGCACGGCGCGGTGCTGGAGCGGGTGCTGGTGCGCGGCGGGAAGATCGACTACCTGAATCTGCGCAAGGCCCGGCTCAAGGACGTGGTGTTCGAGGGCTGTGTGCTCTCCGAGCCGGATTTCGGGGACGCGCAGCTGGTGCGGGTGGAGTTCCGCGACTGTGTGCTGAAGCGGGCCGACTTCAGCTCCGTACGGATGGAGTCGGTGGACCTGCGCACGGTCGCGGAGCTGGACATCGCGCGTGGGGTGGAGCGGCTGGCGGGTGCGGTGATCAGCCCGGCGCAGCTGATGGAGCTGGCCCCGGCGTTCGCGGCGCAGATCGGGGTGCGGGTGGAGGCGTAGGCCGTGTCCGGCGGATCAGGGGGCTGGCGGTCCCTGGTCCGGGCCGGGTTCAGACCCGGGGGAAGCGGGCCTGGAGGTCCCAGATGACGGGGTTGTCGGCGAGGCCCTCGTGCATGTCGGCGAGGTCGGCGATCAGGTCGTGCAGGAAGTCGCGGGCTTCGCGGCGCAGCAGCGAGTGGCTGAAGGTGAGCGGGGGCTCCTCGCCGGGCATCCAGTCGGCCTCGACGTCGACCCAGCCGAAGCGGCGCTCGAAGAGCATCCGGTCGGACGATTCGGTGAAGTCCAGCTCGGCGAACTGCCGCCGGTGCGAGCGGTTGCCGCGCGGGTCCTGGTCGATCTGCTCGACGATGTCGCACAGCGCCCACGCGAAGTCGAGCACCGGCACCCATCCCCAGGCCGTGGATACCTCGCGGTCCTCCTTGGTGTCCGCGAGGTAGACGTCCCCGGAGAACAGATCGTGCCGCAGGGCGTGGACGTCCGCGCGGCGGTAGTCGGTCTGCGGGGGATCGGGGAAGCGTCGGGAGAGGGAGTAGCCGATGTCGAGCACGCTTCGATGGTGTCATGCCCGAAGGCGCGCCGGCGCCGGGAGGCTTCGGGGCCTACGGCAGCAGCCGCTGCTCCTTCGCGACGGCGACGGCGCCCGCGCGGGTGTCGACGCCGAGCTTGTCGTAGATCCGGCCGAGGTGGGTCTTGACCGTGGCCTCGCTGATGAACAGGGCGCGGGCGATGTCGCGGTTGCCCAGGCCCTGGGAGAGCTGGGCCAGGATGTCGAGCTCCCGGTCGGTGAGGGTGGGCAGCGGCTTGCGCATCCGGGCCATGACACGGCTGGCCACCGGCGGGGAGAGCGTCGTACGGCCCTGGGCGGCCGAGCGGATCGCGGCGAAGAGTTCCTCCGGGCGTTCGGCCTTCAGCAGATAGCCGGT
Organism: Streptomyces sp. NPDC006510; assembly: GCF_040611955.1. Classification (NCBI taxonomy): domain Bacteria; kingdom Bacillati; phylum Actinomycetota; class Actinomycetes; order Kitasatosporales; family Streptomycetaceae; genus Streptomyces; species Streptomyces sp. NPDC006510. The sequence continues at coordinate 14,305 of NZ_JBEXPH010000001.1, forward strand.
GGCGCCCGCCTCGATGGCCCGGGTGATGTCGGCGTCCGTGTCGTACGTGGTGAGGACCAGCACATGGACACCGGTGGCGGCGATGCGACGGGTGGCCTCGACGCCGTCGATGCCCTCGCCGAGCTGGAGGTCCATCAGGACGACGTCCGGGGTGAGCTTGGCGGCCAGGGCGACCGCCTCCTCGCCGCTGCCGGCCTCGCCGACGACCTCGATGTCCGGTTCGCTGCCGAGGAGCGCGAGCAGACCGGCGCGCACGACGACGTGGTCGTCGCAGAGCAGGATGCGTACGGGCGGCGTCGCGGTCATGCGAGATCCTCCGGGCTGGTCGGCGGGGCGGCGGGGGTGAGGGGGACGGCGGCGGACAGCACCGTACCCTCGCCCGGCACCGACTCGATCGTCAGCGTGCCGCCGAGCTGGTGCAGCCGGGCCCGGATCGCGGGCAGCCCGTGACCGCGCACGCTGCCGGTGGCCCTGGTGTGTTCGGAGGGTGTGAAGCCCTGCCCGTTGTCGGCGATGTCCAGGACGACCCGGTCGTCGAGGTGGGTCAGCGTCAGTGCCGCCTCCGTCGCGTTCGCGTGCTCCTTCACATTGGCCAGCGCGCCCTGCGCGATGCGCAGCAGCGCGGACTGCACCCGGTCGGGCAGTGCGGTGTGCCGCTCGCCCTCCACATGGCAGCGGACGGTGAGCCGCCCCTGCCCCTGTGCCGTCTCGCGGGTGGCCAGTGCGCGCAGGGCCGCCTCCAGGCCGCCGCCCTCCGCGAGATCGGCCGGCGCCAGGTCTTGGACGAAGCGGCGGGCCTCGGCGAGGTTGCGTTCCGCGATGCCGGTGGCCGTACGGACGTGGCGGCGGGCGGTCGCCGGGTCGGCGTCCCAGGTGCGGTCGGCGGCCTGCAACAGCATCTGCTGGCTGGAGAGGCCCTGCGCGAGGGTGTCGTGGATCTCCATGGAGAGCCGCTGGCGTTCGGCGAGGGTTCCCTCGCGGCGTTCGGTGGCGGCCAGTTCGCGGCGGGTGCGCAGCAGGTCGTCGATGAGTTCGCCCTGCCGCTCGGACAGTTCGCGCTGCCGCTCGGCCTGACGCCGCATATGGACGAAGACCGCCGTGGCGACCGCCGCCACGGCGGGCGGGGCGAGCACCAGATTCGGGTCGAAGCCCTCGGCCAGCCGCAGTTGCGCGGCGACGACGAACAGCGTGAGCAGGGCGACGAGCGCGAGCGCGGCGCGCGGCGGGAGGATGCGCAGCCCGGTGAAGAAGAGCGGCACCGCGCACCACGCGAAGCTCGGTGCGAGGACGACCAGCACCATCCACACGGCGACCAGCGCCCCCAGCCACACCAGGGAGCGCGGCGTCGGCCGCGAGCCGAGCACCGGCCCGAGCACGTACAGCACGGCGAGGGCGACGGAGAGCGCGATGATCCACGGGGTGCGGGCCTCGCCGGGGTGGCGCAGCAGGAAGCGGGTGAGCGAAGCACCGAGCAGCAGGAAGAACGCGGCGTGCATCAGGAACGTGAGCCACCCGGCGTCCGGGTCACCGGTCCGGTCCGGGGCCGCGGCGCCGGCCGGCCGTCCCGCGGCGGAGGCGCTCGCCGTGCTTCCCGTGCGGGAGCCGTCGGCCGTCCTCCCCGTGCCGGTGCCGGGTACCGATCGGGTTCGGTGCTTCACCTCGTACCTCTCGCTCCTCACCGTCAGCGGCCCCGCCGAGCTGCACGGACACCCTCATGGTCACCCCGGACGGCCACCCCCGCATCAACCGATCGGCCGATGGGGCCGTCGACCGTCCCGCGTGCGGCGTCGAGCCGGTCCGTCGACCGTGCGGTGCCCCGGGCGGCCGGAGGATCGATGACAGAGCCGAACACGCTCATCCACCGCTGCTGAGGAGTCCACCATGAAGAAGCTGTCGCTGCGCACCCGCGTCCTGACCGGTGCCGTTGCCGTCGCCGCCCTCGGCGCCGGGACCTTCGGCGCCATGTCCGCCAGCGCCTCCACCCCGGCCGCCGCCCCCGCCGCCGCCATCAGGGCCGACGCCGCGAACGACAACCTTCAGCAGACCACCCACCTGACCGTGGCCGCCGCCACCAAGGCCGCCCAGGCGGCCCTCGACGCCGCGAAGAAGGAGAACCAGCGCGTCTCCGTCGCCGTCGTCGACCGCAACGGCAACACCGTCGTCACCCTGCGCGGCGACGGCGCCGGCCCGCAGGCGTACGAGTCCGCCGTGAAGAAGGCGTACACCGCCGTCTCCTGGAACGCGCCCACCTCCGAGCTCGTCAAGCGCCTGACGAACGCCCCCACCCTGAAGGACATCCCCGGCACCCTGTTCCTCGCGGGCGGCGCCCCGGTGCAGGTCAAGGGTGCCCCGGTGGCGGGCATCGGCGTGGCCGGCGCCCCGAGCGGCGACCTCGACGAGAAGTTCGCCCAGGCGGGCGTCGCCTCCCTCGCCAAGTAGGCAGCCCCGTCCGGCCGGCAATCAGGAGTACGACATGAACGCCCTCGATCGACAACTGCTCGACGCCGCACGCACCGGCGACACCTACCGGGTGCGGACCGCGATCGAGGGCGGCGCCCGGGTGGACTGCCGCGACGAGGAGCTGCGCACCCCGCTCCTCCTCGCCGTCCACGGCGACCACGTCGAGGCCGCCCGGCTTCTGGTCGCGGCCGGCGCTGATCCCGACGCACAGGACCGGCGCGAGGAGAGCCCCTGGCTGGCGACCGGGGTCACCGGCAGTGTCCCGATGCTGCACGTCCTCCTGCCGGCCGGCCCCGATCTGACGCTCCGCAACCGCTTCGGCGGCATCGCGCTCATCCCGGCGAGCGAGCGCGGCCACGCCGCCTACGTACGGGAGCTGCTCCGGGTCACCGACATCGACGTCGACCACGTCAACCGGCTCGGCTGGACGGCCCTGCTGGAGGCCGTGATCCTCGGCGACGGCGGCCGGGCGCACCAGGAGGTCATCGAGCTCCTGCTGGCGGCCGGCGCGAACGCGGACCTCCCGGACGGCGACGGCACGACCGCGCTGGAGCACGCGGAGCGCCGCGGCTTCGCGGAGATCGCCGCACGGCTGCGGGACGCCCGGTGAAGGTGCGTCACGCGGTGGTGGTACTCGCCGCGGCGACGGTCCTCGCGGGTTGTACGAGCGGTGCCCCGGCCACTCCCCGTACGCCGGGCGGCGCACCGACTGCCCCGGCCCCGTCGCAGTCCTCCGCCGCGGCCACCCCGCACGGCACGCTCCTCGTCGCCGACTTCGGCGGCGACACCGTGACGTTCGTCGACCCGGACCCCGGCCACGACCGGCACACCCTCGGCTCCGTCGAGGTCGGCACCGCCCCCTACGGCCTCGTCGTCGACGACGAGGGGCTGGCCTGGGTGGCGACCGCCGAAGGGGTCGCGGTCGTCGACACGGCGACCCGCACCCGCCTCGGCCGGATCCCGTACCGGACGCGGACCGGCCCCGTCACGACCGGCGAGTACCGGGGCGGCGGCATGGGGATCGCGCTGGCCCCCGACGGCCGGCACGTCTACGTCGGCGTCAATGTGCCCGGCCGCGACGGTGTGCTGGAGATCGTCGACACCGCGGCCCGCGAGGTGACCGGCACGGTTCCGGTGGGCCGCCGCCCCTTCGACGTGGACGTCTCACCGGACGGCACCGAGGTGTACGCCACCGGCCACGACTCCTTCGACGTCACGGCGGTGGACCCGTCCAGCCGCACGACACGGCGGTTCGAAGTCGCCCCGTACGGCACCGAGGGCAGCCTCGGCTCCTGGCTGAAGCCGCACTACGCCGTCGTACGCCCCGCCGACGGCAAGCTGCTGCTGCCGTTCGAGGGCGAACGGCTCGTCGTCCTCGATCCGCGCACCGGGCGGACCACCATCGAGCCGATGACCGCAAACACCCACCAGCACGGCGCGACGCTCGCCCCCGACGGCACCCTGCTCGTCGTCGGCACCGGCCCGATCCTCTCCGACGACGAGGGCCCGTCGCTGACCATCCGCACCCCCACGGGCGCCGAGCGCGTCGTGCCGCTGGACGGGCCGCACGAGGACGTGGCGGTGTCCGGCGACGGCCGTACGGCGTACGTCACCGAGGGCTTCACCCGCGACGGGTACGGCAACGGCATCACCGTCGTCGATCTGACGGGCGGGAAGCGGCCGTTCGAGGTGGCCGCGGGCGCCCGTCCCCTGGGGATCGCGGTCCTGTGAGTCGATATCCCGCCAATCAGACATTCCGCGCCTAGGATCGCCGATGTGGATCAGCGAACAGCCGTTGCGGATCAGCGGACACCTGGTGCGGATCAGCGAACAGCCGACGCGGATCAGCGGACACCTGGTGTGGATCAGCTGACAGGCGGTGTCGATCAGCGAACCCCCGTACGCCGCATGGCCCGCGCCGCCGCTCTCGTCCTGCTGGTGCTGACGACGTCCACCGGCTGCACCGGCGGCGTCGAGGGCAGGCCCGGTGCCGCCGGCCTGCGCGACCCGTACTTCCCGAAGCTCGGCAACGGCGGCTACGACGTCACGCACTACGACCTCGCGCTCGACGTCGACCCGGCCGCCCACCGGCTGCGCGGCACCGCCACGATCACCGCGCGCGCCACCCAGGACCTCAGCGCCTTCAACCTGGACCTCGCCGGGCTCACCGTGCGCTCCGCGACCGTCGAGGGCCGCCCCGCCGCCGTCAACCGGGCGGGCCACGAGCTGACGCTGCGTCCCGACGCCGGGGTGAGGAGCCACCTGCGCAAGGGCCGGACCTTCCGCACGGTCGTCCGCTACTCGGGCTCCCCGCAGACCCTCACCGATCCCGACGGGTCGAAGGAGGGCTGGCTGAGGACGGCGGACGGATCGGTGGCGCTGGGCGAACCGACCGGCTCGATGGCCTGGTTCCCCGGCAACAACTACCCGAGCGACAAGGCGTCGTACGACATCGCCGTCACCGTCCCCGAGGGGCTGACGGCGGTGTCCAACGGCGAGCTGACCTCCCGCAGCACCTCGGGGGGTACCACCACGTACCGCTGGCACACCGCCGAACCGATGGCGAGCTATCTCGCGACCGTCGCCGTCGGACGCTTCGACACGAAGGCGTCGACGACCCCGGACGGCATCAAGGTGTTCACCGCCACGGACCCGACGGTGACGGCGGACAGCGCGCGGATTCTCGCCCGGATCCCCGAGGTCGTGAAGTGGGAGGCGCAGCGGTTCGGCCCGTACCCCTTCTCCGCCACGGGCGCGATCATCGAGCGCCCCAGGGACGCCGGCTACGCCCTGGAGACCCAGAACCGGCCCTTCTTCGCCGGGCCGCCGGACGCCGGGCTGCTCGTCCACGAGATGGCCCACCAGTGGTTCGGGGACTCCGTCACGCCCGAGAGCTGGCGCGACATGTGGCTCAACGAGGGCTTCGCGACCTACGCGGAGTGGCTGTGGGAGGCCGACAAGGACGGCAGCCCGGTCCAGGACCGGTTCGACGCCGCTTTCGAGGACGACGCCAACTGGGCCTTCCCGCCGGCCGATCCACCGACCGCCGCGGACATCTCGCAGGCACCGGTGTACGGGCGCGGGGCGATGGTCGTCCACAGGATCCGGCAGGCTGTGGACGACGACAGGCGATTCTTCGCACTCGTCAGGGGCTGGACGAAGGCCCACCGGCACGGCAACGCGTCGACCGCCGACTTCACCGCCTATGTGGAGAAGACGACCGGTCAGGACCTGACGGAGCTGTGGGACACCTGGCTGTACGGCAGGAGCCGGCCCGCCTCGAAGGACTGACCGGCTCCCGGAGTACCGCTGTCCGGACTACTTCACGTTGACGCCGCTCCAGGCGGCGTCGACGGCCGCGAGCTCGGCGCTGTCCGCCCCGTACAGGTCGGTCGCCGCCTTCTCGGTCGCCGCGCGGGCGCCCGCGTAGTCGGTGGTCGACGTCATGTACTCGGCGAGGGCCTTGTACCAGATCTGGACGGCCTTGTCCCGGCCGATGCCGGTGACCGTGGAGCCGTCGATGGTCGGGGAGTCGTAGTCGACCCCGTTGATGGTCTTCGCGCCGCTGCCCTCCGACAGCAGGTAGAAGAAGTGGTTGGCGACGCCGGAGGAGTAGTGCACGTCGAGGTCGCCGACGTTGCTGTCCCAGTAGTCGGCCGAGCTGCCGTCCTTGCTCGGCTTGTCCATGTAGCGCAGCGGGCTGCCGTCGCCGTTGATGTCGATCTTCTCGCCGATGAGGTAGTCGCCGACGTCCGTGCTGTTGTCGGCGGCGAACTCGACCGAGGTGCCGAGGATGTCGCTGGTCGCCTCGTTCAGCCCGCCGGACTCACCGACGTAGTCGAGGTTGGCGGTGGACGCGGTCAGGCCGTGGCTCATCTCGTGGCCCGCGACGTCGAGGGCGGTCAGCGCGCTCTTGTTGTCGGCGCCGTCGCCGTACGTCATGCAGAAGCAGCTGTCGTCCCAGAAGGCGTTGACGTACGCGTCGCCGTAGTGGACCCGCGAGTACGCGGCCTTGCCGTCACCGGCGATGCCGTCGCGGCCGAACGCCGACTTGTAGAAGTCCCAGGTCTGCGCGGCGCCGTAGGCGGCGTCGACGGCCGCGGTCTGGCGGTCGTTGCCGGTGCCGTCGCCCCAGGTGTCGTCGTCGTCCGTGACGAGGTCACCGGTGCCGCTCTCGCCCTGGTTGAGGTCGTACGTCTTGTGGCCGCCGCGGTCGCCGTCGGTCAGCTCGAAGCCGGAACCGGCCGCGGTGGTGGTCAGCTCGACCTCGCCGCTGTACTGGCTGTTGCCGACACCGGTCTCGACCGCCTCGTAGCTCTGGAGCTTCTTGCCGGTGATCGCGTCGGTGATGGTGTGCACCCTGCTCGGCGTGCCGTCCTTCTGCACCCCGGTCTTCACCGTCTCCAGGGCGAGGACGGGCTTGCCGGAGCCCGCCCAGATCACCTTGCGGGCGGCGGCCGCGGTCTTGATCTTCGGCGTCGTGGACGGCACGGATATCCGGGCCTTGGTCGCCTTGGTGACGCCCTTGAGCTTTCCGTTGCGGGCGGTGTGGGTGACGAGGTCGCCGCCGAGCACGGGCAGCCCGTCGTAGGTGCGCTCGTAGCGGGTGTGGACGGTGCCGTCGGCGTCCTTGATCACATCACGGACGATCAGCTTCTCCTTGCCGCCGAGCCCGAGCGAGTCGGCGGTCGAGGAGGCGTCGCTCTGCGCCGACTTGATGGCGGCGGTGCGCTGCGAGGCCTTGTTCGCGCCGAAGGGGACGACGCTGCGAGTGGCGGAGGGACCGTCATTTCCGTTGTCCGGCACGGCGTTTGCCGCACCGGTCTGCATGCCGACGACGACCATCGCGGCCACGGCGGCCAGGGCTGCGGCGCGACGGGTGTTCATGTGGGGGGTCATGCGTTCTCCGTTGCTCGTTCCGTGGGGGGTTACGAGCCGAGAGCGTGCCACCAAATGAACGACATTGACTGAGCACTAACAAATACCTCACATTTTTTTGACCACTTCTTGTCCGAATGGAATACACATGTGTCCGTTAATCGGCGGGAGTTGGGCATGGATGCCCGATGGCACCGCATACCGGACGCCGCGCGCATGTTCCGGCGGCGGGCACGAGAAAGCCCCCGGGCCAACGGCCGGGGGCTTTCGGGGGCGTGCTGGTGCGTCAGAGGTTGACGCCGAAGTCCTGGGCGATGCCGCGCAGGCCGGAGGCGTAACCCTGGCCGACGGCGCGGAACTTCCACTCCGCGCCGTTGCGGTACAGCTCGCCGAAGACCATGGCGGTCTCGGTGGCGGCGTCCTCGCTCAGGTCGTAGCGGGCGATCTCGGTGCCGCCGGCCTGGTTGATGATGCGGATGAACGCGTTGCGCACCTGGCCGAAGTTCTGGCTGCGGGTCTCGGCGTCGTAGATCGAGACCGGGAAGACGATCTTGTCGACGTCGGCCGGCAGACCCGCCAGGTTGACGTTGATCTGCTCGTCGTCGCCCTCGCCCTGGCCCGTGACGTTGTCACCGGTGTGGACGATGGTCTGGTCGGGCGTCGACTTGTTGTTGAAGAAGACGAAGTGGCCGTCGGAGACGACCTTCCCGGCCGGGTTGACCGCGATCGCCGAGGCGTCGAGGTCGAAGTCGGTGCCGGTGGTGGTGCGGACGTCCCAGCCGAGGCCGACCGTGACGGCGGTCAGGCCCGGGGCCTCCTTGGTGAGGGAGACGTTGCCGCCCTTGGACAGGCTTACAGCCATGGGAAGTCCCTTTCATCGTCGATTGCGGGCTTCATGCCATCACGAAGCTACCGTCACAGGTCATAACGCGAGCAAGGGACCGGGAGGTTCCTGCTCCCTTTACTTTCTTTACCGAAGTCCCCCGGTCGGCCCCGACGGCCGGTACGGCAAAAGAAGGTGACGAACCCCCTGCGGTACGGGGAACATGGGTGTCATGTCCGGGCCCTATGTCATCCGCGGTTCGGTCTCCCTGCCGGAGGCCGAGCTCATGTGGCGTTTCTCGCGGTCCTCGGGGCCCGGCGGGCAGCACGTCAACACCAGCGACTCCCAGGTGGAGCTGCGCTTCGACCTCGCGGCGACCGAATCGCTCCCCGAGGTGTGGAAGGAGCGGGCGCTCCAGCGTCTGGAGGGCAGGCTCGTGGGCGGGGTGATCGCGGTCCGGGCCTCCGAGCACCGCTCCCAGTGGCGCAACCGCGAGACGGCTCTCGTACGGCTCGCCTCCCTGCTCGCCGAGGCGACGGCGCCGCCCCCGAGGCCGCGCCGCAGGACCAGGATTCCGCGGGGCATCAACGAACGCCGGCTGCGCGAGAAGAAGCAGCGGGGCGAGACCAAGCGGGGCCGCTCCGGCCGCGACTGGTGACGGACCGGGGCTCTCGAAAGAGCCCCCGGGTCGGATCCGCCGCCGTTCTCACCTCAGCTGCCGGTACCGTCCCCGGAAGTAGGTCAGCGGCGACCCGTCCTCGCTGGGCAGGGCGGCGCTCAGCACCCGGCCGATCACCAGCGTGTGGTCGCCCGCCACGACCCGCTGCTCGGTACGGCACTCCAGCGTGGCCAGCGCACCGCCGACCAGCGGCGCGGCGGTGACCTCGCCCCGGATGTAGGGGATGTCCTCGAACAGCAGCCGGTCGCTGATCCGGCCCTTCATCGCGAACCGTCCGGCGATGTGCCGCTGGCTCTCGGCGAGCACGGACACCGCCCACAGCGGCTGCTCCGACAGCAGGTCGTCCATCCGGGAGTCGTTGCGCAGGCTGACCATCACCAGCGGCGGGTCCAGCGACACCGACATGAAGGCGGTCGCCGTCATGCCGACGTCCTCGCCGCGTCCGTTCTCGTCCAGCGGCGGCTCCTGGGCGGTGATCAGCACGACGCCGGCGGCCAGCCTGGCGAGGGCGCCTCGGAACTCATCGTTGCTCACCCCCTCAGCATGGGGGATGGGCCGGGAGCGGGGGGCGGGGGTCTTCGTCTGCAACACATCGGGCACGCTAGCCGCGGAGCGCGTGCTCCCGCATCGGGCCAGGGGACCAGCCAGGTCCTAGGACCCGTGGCCCATGACGGGCGCGGCGGCGCTGCAACGTACGGATTTGCGTTCAAGAAAAGGACGCAACGATTCCGTCAGGCACTCGCGCCCCTTTACCATCTGTTGTGACTTGAGTCACAGAGTGCAATATTTGTTGACCCTGTGTACCGGCTGCACAGCTCACTGTGATTCAGTTGCCGTGACACTGAAGTAAGTACGTCGATATGAACCTGGAGTGCTGTCGAGGTCTCGGGGAGTGCGAGCAATGGAGGCCGAGTCGGAGCCGTACGTCCGTCTTGCGACGATGCGGCAGCTGCACCAGGCCGTGGCCGATCTCAATACGGCGCGGAGCCTGGCCGACACACTGCAGACCGTGGCCGACGGAATCGTCACCGGTCTCGGCTACGAGCTGGCCTGTGTGAACCTGGTCCGCCCCGACGGTGATCTCGTCGTCGCCGCCTTCGCGGGCAACAGCGCCGCGGAAGCCCTGATCACCGGCCGGGTCGGCTCGCGCGCCTCCTGGGAGCGCCGGCTGACGATGGGGCAGGCCTGGGACGAGCTCCGTTTCATACCGCACACCGACGGCTGGGTCCTCCTCGACGACGACGTACCGCAGTGGCACACCGACGGGCCGGACCCCCGTTTCGAGGACGAGTGGCACCCCCAGGACCGCCTCTACGCCCCGATGTACGCGTCCGGCGGCGGTCTCGATCTGCTGGGCGTCATTTCCGTGGACCGCCCGCGCAACGGCCGCCGCCCCGGCGCCTGGGGCCGTGAAGCCCTCCAGATGTACGCGTCGCAGGCGGCCATTGCGATCAGCAACGCCCGGCTGAGAGCAAACATGCAGCGGGCACTGGTCCGCCTCGAACGGGAACAGCAGGCGCTGCGCGCCAGCGAGGAGTCCTTCCGCCAGGCCTTCGAGTACGCCCCCAGCGGCATGGCCATCGCCGAGATGGGCGGCGACCAGCACGGCCGGCTGCTGCGCACCAACGACGCCCTGTGCCGGCTGCTCGGCCGCCCCGCGTCCGTGCTGCGCCGCTACTCCTTCGCCGACCTCGTCCACCCCGAGGACATCGGCACCCTGCTGCGCACCTCCGCCGAGGGCGGTCGCGCCGAGCTGCGGCTCGGGCGGCGGGACGGCACCTACCTCTGGGTCTCGCTGCGCAACTCCGTCGTCGCCGACACCGCGGACGGCCCCCGCTTCCTGCTCACCCACGTCGAGGACATCGAGGAGCGCAAGCGCCACGAGCTGCATCTCGCGCACCGTGCCTCGCACGACGCGCTCACCGGCCTGCCCAACAGCGCCGAACTGCGCTCCCGGCTGAGCGCCCGGCTCTGCGAGCGCCCGCACGAGACGGCCTCCACCGCGGTGGAGGCGCTGGACGCGGCCTACGGCGACCTCGACGATCCGGACGCGCGGACACACGGCTACGAGGTGGACTCGGCACCCGGCGGCCCGTACGACCACCATGTGCACGCCGTCGCACCCGACACCGAGCACGACGACGGGGCGAAGGGGCTCGCGGTCCTCTTCTGCGACCTCGACGGCTTCAAGTCGATCAACGACCGCTTCGGCCACCACACCGGTGACGCCGTGCTGATCGAGGTCGCCCGCCGGCTCACCACCTGTGTCCGTGACGGCGACACCGTGGCCCGGCTCGGGGGTGACGAGTTCGTCGTCCTCGCCGACGGACTCGGCGACGCGGACGCCGCGGACCTGGCCGTACGCCTCCGTAACGCCATCATTCCGCCCATCCGGGTCGACGGCAGGGCGGTGCGGGTGGGGGCGAGCTTCGGCATCGGCTGGGCCGCCTGCGGGATGACTGCCGAAGAGGTGCTGCGCTCCGCCGACCAGCGGATGTACGTGGAGAAGCGGTCCCGGTCGAAGGTTCACCGCAGGGCCGGCTGACGTTCACGGCGCCCCCGCCGCTGTGCTCCGCCGCGGTTCCGCTACCTGCGACGGCAATTCTTGGTGCGGTCCGTTCGGGGTAGGCTCGGCCGGTCGGCCACGGCTGGCACTATTCGGCGACGGCTGGCGACATGGTGAGGAGTGACCCAGGGATGACGGCCGGGAACAACGGCGCAAACACGCCCGAGGACGACGATCCGTTCGGCTACCTGTACGAGGACGGACAGGCAGCGGGCGCCCAGTCGCCGCGGCAGGGCGGCTACGGCTACCCGCCGGCGGCACCGCAGCCCGGCGTGCCCCGGACCTCGTACAACCAGGTACGCGCCGTAGGCGAGCGCCAGTACGGCCAGCAGGTGCCGCAGCAGCAGGCGTACCACCAGCCGAACGCGCAGTACGCCGCCCCGGAGACGTACCCCGGTGCCCCCACCGCGCAGGTCCCGCAGCAGGGCGGCCGCGGCCGGTCCGGCGGCTCCTCCGGCAGCGGCGGCCCGAACACCAAGGGCCTGCTGATCGCCGCGGTCGCGGTGGTCCTGGTCGTGCTCATCGGTATCGGCGCCGCGCTGATCACCGGTGACGACGACAAGGACAAGAAGAAGGACGAGGTCACCTCGTCCGCCGGTCCCGGCAGCCAGGTCGAGGAGTCCCCGAAGCCCCAGCAGTCCGCGAGCTCCGAGGCCCCGGCCGAGCTGCCCAAGCAGGACGCGGCGACGCTGAAGCTCGGCGGTACGGCCCAGCTGGACAACACGACCAAGGGCGCCAAGAGTTCCAACGGCCAGTACATCAACCTCAACGAGGTCGGCAGGTCCGCGACCTGGTCGGTCGAGGTGCCGAAGGCCGGTCCGTACACGCTGTTCGTGACGTACGGAGTGCCGGGCAAGGACGCCAGGACCTCGCTCACGGTCAACTCCGAGGCTCCCCGCGAGATCAGGATGAAGAACTTCGCGGAGGCGCCCGAGGGCGATCTGGAGAAGGGCTGGACGACGACGTTCGCCTACGTCAATCTCAACAAGGGTGCGAACACCCTGATGATCTCCTGCAACGAGGGCGACCAGTGCGATGCCAATCTGGACCAGCTGTCGCTGAAGGCCGGTCACGTGAAGCGCTGAGTGTGTGACGAAAACGGTCCGGCCCCCATCGCCCGAGCGAGGCGAGGGGGCCGGACCGTTTTTTGTTGCGCGCCTGGTCAGCCCATCAGGGCCAGGAAGCCGGCCACCGTCGCGGCCATTGCCTCGCGCCCAGGGGCGATGTACTTGCGCGGGTCCACGCCCGTGGTGTTCTCCGCCAGGTACGCCCGCACCGCGCCGGTGAACGCTGTGTTCAGGGCCGTGCCCACGTTGATCTTGACCATGCCGGAGGAGGCGACGGCCCGGCGGATCTCCTCGTCCGGGACGCCGCTGGAGCCGTGCAGCACCAGCGGGACCGGGACGGCGTCGCGGAGCCGGCCGATCAGCTCGTGGTCCAGGGCGGCGGTGCGCTCGGTCATCGCGTGCGAGGAACCGACCGCGACGGCCAGTGCGTCCACCCCGGTGTCGCGGACGTACGCGGCGGCCTCGGCCGGGTCCGTACGGACGCCGGGGGCATGGGCGTCGAGCGGGGCCTCGCCCTCCTTGCCACCGACCTTGCCGAGTTCGGCCTCGATCCAGATGCCGCGCTCATGACCCCAGGCCACCGCCTCGGCCGTGGCCCGCACGTTCTCCTCGTACGGCAGCTTGGACGCGTCGAACATGACGGAGCCGAAGCCCTCCGTGTGCGCCTGGTGCAGCAGCTCCACGGACTCGACGTGGTCGAGGTGGAGGGCGAGCGGGGCGCCGGAGGCGCGGGCGACGGCGGCGGCCGCGGCGGCGATCGCGGAGAGCCGTCCGCCGTGGAACTTCACGGCGTTCTCGGAGATCTGCAGGATGGCGGGCGCTCCGGCGCGCTCCGCGCCGGCCGCGATGGCCTCCGCATGCTCCAGCGTGATGACATTGAAGGCGGCGATCCCGCGTCCCCGGGCCTGGGCGGCGGAGACGAGTTCACCGGTGCTGACGAGCGGCATGCTGACCTCTTGCTACTTCTTTCGAACCAGCGATCGGGCGGGTTCGGGACGGACGCGGCCTCTCAGGCCGCCGGTGCGTGTTCCTCGATGCCGACGCGCGGCAGCAGCTCTTCGTACGCCGCGCGGTCGAAGTCACCGGCCGTCGGGGAGAGCACGGTCGCCGTCGACAGTGCCACCGCCCGCCGCAGCCGGTCCGGCCAGCGCAGCCCCTCGACGAGGCCGGACAGCAGCCCGGCCACCGCGGAGTCGCCCGCGCCGGTCGGATTGCCCAGGACCTTGGCGGGCGGCGCTGCCTGCCAGATTCCGTCGGGAGTGACCGCCAGCATGCCGTCGGGTCCCAGCGAGGCGACGACTCCGTGGGCGCCGCGGCGGCGGGCGTCGCGGGCGGCGCGCATGGGTTCGCGGGAGCCGGTGAGCTGGGCGAGCTCGTCGGCGTTCGGCTTGATCAGGTCGGGGCGGGCGGCGATGCCGCGGCGCAACGGTTCGCCGCTGGTGTCCAGGAGCACGGGGACACCGGCGGCGCGGGCCGACCGGACCAGTTCGGCGTAGGCGCCGACGTGTATGCCCGGCGGCAGGCTGCCGCAGAGCGCGACGGCGTCGGCCCCGGCGAGTAGCTCCTCGTACCGGCCGAGGAGGGCGGTCCACTCGGCGGCGGTGACGAGCGGGCCGGGTTCGTTGAGCTGGGTGGTGTCGCCGGTGGCCCGGTCGACGACCGCGATGGTGCGGCGGGTGTTCCCGGCCACGGTGACGAGGGCGTCGGTGATCGGTGCGGGGGCCGTTCCCGGAGCGGCGGCGTCCGTGCCGGTCCCGTGCGGCGGCAGGTCGGCCAGCAGCTCACGGAGCACGGTTCCGGTGGAGCCTCCGGCGAAGCCGGTGACCACCGTTTCGTGGCCGAGCGCGGAGAGCACCCGGGCCACGTTGAGTCCCTTGCCGCCGGGGCGCTCGGACATGTCGCTGACGCGGTGGCTGGCGTGCGGGACGAGTTCCGGGACGCCGTACGTCAGGTCGAGTGCCGTATTCAGTGTGACCGTGAGGATCACCGCGGCCGCTCCCTCGATCCCTGCTCGGAAGCGCGAGACCGTGGACGGAATGCGCTTTCTCTGGCTGTTTTCCAGGCGATCATGCCAAAGAGGTGGCGGTCGGCCCAGACCCCCGGACCAACCGCCGTCTCTTCGTTACGTATTCGACCCGCCGTCAATGCCGGGGCAGATCAGCCGATTTGCGGCTCTTTGATCCATTCACCCTTGCGCATGACGCCCTTGAGCCCGAAGTCCGCGTCCAGGACCACCAGGTCCGCGTCCTTGCCCGGCTCCAGCGAGCCGACCCGGTCGTACACCCCGAGCAGCCGTGCCGGATTGGCGGAGATGGACTGCACGACGTCGCCGACCGGGATCCGGTCGATCGTCACGGCCCGGTGGAACGCGGTGTCCAGGGTGAGCGTGGAGCCCGCGATCGAGTTGCCCTCGACCAGCCGCGCGACGCCGTCCTTGACCTCGACCGCGAGCGGGCCGAGCTGGTACAGCCCGTCGCCGAAGCCGGCCGCGTCCATGGCGTCGGTGATCAGCGCGACGCGGTGGGCGCCCGCGTGGTGGTAGGCCAGCTCCAGGGCCGCGGGGTGCAGATGCGTGCCGTCGTTGATCAGTTCGACGGTGATCCGCTCGTCCTCCAGCAGCGCGGCGATCGGGCCGGGCTCGCGGTGGGCGAGCGGCGGCATCGCGTTGAAGAGGTGGGTGGCGACGGTGGCGCCCGCGTCGATCGCCTCGACGGTCTGCTCGTACGTGGCGTCGGTGTGCCCGATCGCGGCGATGACGCCGTGCTCGGCGAGCAGCCGCACCGAGTCGATGCCGCCCGGCAGTTCGGTGGCGAGGGTGAACATCTTCGCGGTGCCGCGCGCCGCGTCCATCAGCTTGCGGACCTCGGCCGGGTCCGGATGGCGCAGCAGGTCCTCGCTGTGCGCGCCCTTGCGGCACGGCGAGATGAACGGCCCCTCGAAGTGGATACCGGCCAGGTCGCCCTGCTCCACCAGCTCGGACAGGACACCGGCCCGGTGGGCGAGGAAGTCCATCTCGCCGGTGACCGTGGAGGCGACCAGCGTCGTGGTGCCGTGCTCGCGGTGGGTGCGGATGCCGGTCAGGACCTCGTCCACGGTGCCGGAGGTGAAGGACGCGCCGCCGCCGCCGTGGTTGTGCATGTCGACGAAGCCCGGGACCACCCAGTGGCCGCTCAGGTCGATGGTCGGTGCGCCCTCCGCCGCGGAACCGGCGATCCGGGTGCCCTCGACGATCACCCGGCCGTTCTCGACCGTCCCGGTGGGAAGCACCACCCGGGCGCCTGCGAGAACTGTGCTGTCTGCGCGTCCGGCCATCAGGCGGATACCTCCGTGGAGAGAAGATCCCAGGCGAGCAGCCCTGCGCCCAGGCATCCGGCGGTGTCCCCGAGGGCCGCCGGGACGATGTGGGGCGGCATCTGGAACGTGACGCGTTCCTCGACGGCCGCACGGAGTGGTGTGAACAAGGTTTCCCCGGCCTCGGCGAGCCCGCCACCGATGATGATCGTGCGCGGGTCGAGCAGCGTCAGCGCGGTGACCAGCCCGGCGGCGAGCGCGTCCACCGCGTTCTGCCAGACCCGCACGGCCGCGGGGTCGCCGGACTCGACGGCCTTCGCGCAGTCCGCCGCGTCCGCCTCCGGGTCGCCGGACGCGGCGGCCCAGGCCCGGGTCACCGCGGACGCGGACGCCAGGGTCTCCAGACAGCCGCGCTGCCCGCAGGCGCAGTCCGGGCCGTCCGGCCGGACCACGATGTGGCCGATCTCGCCCGCGTACCCGTGCGCGCCCGCCTCTATCGTGCCCGCGATCCCGATGGCCCCGGCGATGCCGGTGCCCAGCGGTACGAAGAAGAAGCGGTCGGCGCCCTTGCCCGCGCCGATCCGGCCCTCGGCGAGCCCGCCGGTGCGTACGTCGTGGCCGAGCGCGACGGGGACACCGCCGAGCCGCTTGCCGAGCAGTTGCCGCATGGGCACGTCGCGCCAGCCCAGGTTCGCGGCGTAGACCGCGATCCCGTTCTCGGCGTCGACGATGCCGGGCACGGCGACGCCGGCCGCGACGGCGCCCTCGCCCAGGTGCTCCTCGCCGTATGCCCGCAGATCGGCGGCGAAGCCGAGGACCGACTCGACGACGGCTTCGGGGCCGCGCTCTCTGCCGGTCGCCCGCCGCGCCTCGTACAGCAGGGCGCCGTCGGCCCCGACCAGTGCGGCCTTCATTCCGGTGCCGCCCACATCGAGGGCGATGACGTGTTTCACGGGAAACAGTTTCGCCCGAGTGGGCAAAAAGGTCTAGTCCACTATCCCGGTTTGTTGCGGATGCATACAAAATCGCGACCAGGAATCCGCGGTACGGGAACCGGGCCGTCCCGGGACAGCTCAGGGCGAAAGGATCACGCTGCGCGAGAGGTTGCGCGGATGGTCCGGGTCGTACCCCTTCGACTCCGCCAGCTCGACCGCGAGGCGCTGCGCCCTGATCAGATCCGCCATCGGGTCCGCCGTGGCATGCACGACCAGTGTGCCGCCCACCCGCGCCACATCGCCCGCGAGCCCCTCCGGCAGCCGGCCGAACACCCACGCCACCCGGTGCGGCCCGGTGATCGAGATCGGGCCGTGGCGGTACTCCATCGCCGGGTACGACTCGGTCCAGGCGCCCGCCGCCTCGCGCATCTTCAGCCCGGCCTCCTGCGCCAGCCCGTACGTCCAGCCGCGCCCCAGGAACGTCCACTGCTCGGCCGAGACCACCGCCTCGTCCAGCGGCTCCGTCACCGCGAGCTCCGCGTCCACCGCGGCGGCGGCCACCGTCTTCACCCCGGCCGGCAGCGGACCCGACGCCTCCAGGCCGGCCCGCAGGAAGGCCAGCGCGGTGGTGGCGAACCGGGTCTGGACGACCGACTCCTCGTCCGCCCAGTCCAGTACGGCCACCGCGTCGGCGGCGTCCATGACCGGGGTCCTCGGGTCGGCGGTCAGCGCGACCGTGGCGACCTTGCCGCGCAGCTCGCCGAGCAGCTCCAGCACCTCGGTCGTCGTGCCGGACCGGGTGATCGCCACCACCCGGTCGTACGGGCGCCCGGCCGGGAACTCCGAGGAGGGGTACGCGTCCGTCTCGCCCTGCCCGGCCGCCTCGCGCAGCGCCGCGTACGCGATGGCCATGAACCAGGAGGTGCCGCACCCGGTGACGGCGACCCGCTCGCCCGGCCGCGGCAGCCCGTCGAACGCCGTCGCCGCCTCCGCGGCACGCCGCCAGCAGCCGGGCTGGGTGGCAATTTCCGTTGCGGTACGCGACATGCTGGGCGGCTCCTTGCGGCGTGGAACGTAACGATGCGGGCGGTACGGCACAGCGGTGGGGCGGGTCCGGACCCCGAAGGGTCCTGCACCGAAACCTACTTATCAGTAGGCGCAGGGCGAGGGCAATGCTCTCAGCTGCGGCGGTGCCGGGTGCCGTCCCGGGTGCGTTGCGAAAGCGAGACCCGCTGTGGTGTAGACCAACGACAATGGCCTGGGGGAGGATCGCACCTCGTTCGCAGAGCCCCACGACGGCGTGGCCGGCACGGACGACGCAATGGATGAGGACGGTCTGGGCTGTGCAGCTGCGCTACCGGGTACTGGCCGCGGCAGTGACCGCACTGGGCATGACGGCGACACTGTCGGGTTGCGGCGGCCGGAGCGGCTCGGGGGAGGTCACCCTCAAGCTCGTGGCGGCCGACTACGGCAACGGCCCGGCCAACAGCTCCGAGAAGTACTGGGACCGGCTGGCCAAGGGCTTCGAGGCCTCCCACCCCGGCATCAAGGTCGACGTCAGCGTCCATTCGTGGAAGGACATCGACCGCGAGGTCGCCGCGATGGTGAAGAAGGGGCAGGCCCCCGACATCGCCCAGATCGGCGCGTACGCCGACTACGCCAAGGCCGGCAAGCTCTACCGGGCCGACCAGATGCTGTCCATCCGAACCCAGGCCAACTTCCTGCCGTCCCTCGCCGACGCGGGCAGCCTGGACCGCACCCAGTACGGACTGCCGTTCGTCGCCAGCACCCGGCTGCTCTTCTACAACAAGAAGTTCTTCGCGCAGGCGGGTCTCGACGCCCCGCAGACCTGGGACGACATCCGCGACGACGCCTTGGTGCTCAGGCAGCGCGGCGTCGCCTACCCGTTCGCGCTGCCGCTCGGTCCGGAGGAGCCCCAGGCCGAGACCATGATGTGGCTGCTCGGCGGGGGCGGCGGCTACATCGACGACAGCGGCTCGTACGACATCGACTCGGCCGAGAACATCAGGACGTTCGACTGGCTGAAGGCGAACCTGGTCGACAAGGGCCTCGTCGGCCCCGTCGCCCCTGGGAAGCTCGACCGCCAGAAGGCGTTCGACGCGTTCACCGACGGACAGGTCGGCATGCTGAACGGCCACCCGACGCTGATGCAGGAGGCCGAGCGGAAGGGCGTCTCCGTCGGCATGGTGCCGCTGCCCGGCACCGACGGCCCCAGCAAGGGCTCGCTGGGCGTGGCCGACTGGATCATGGGCTTCAAGCAGCAGGGCCACCGCGTACAGCTGGGCAAGTTCTTCGACTACCTGTTCACCGACAAGAACGTCATCGACTTCGCCGACGAGTACGACCTGCTGCCGGTCACCGACAGCGCCTCCGCGGCCATGGAGTCCGACGCCAGGTACAAGCCGCTGTGGAAGTTCCTGGCCGCGCTGCCGGACTCGCAGTTCTATCCGTACGGCAAGACGTCCTGGGCCCGGTCCAGCGAGTCGATCAAGGAGAACATCGGCAAGGCGGTCGAGCCGAACGGCAGCCCCGAGAGGGTGCTGGGGCGGATCGCGCGCGATGCGTCGGCGGCGGAACACACGAAGTAGTGGCGGACGCGGAGCAGCGGGTGGCGGCCCTCCGGGCGGGCGATATGTTGGCTGATATGACCGCCCCCACGAATGGCCCCGACGACCCGGACGGCCTCTCCGACAGGGACCGCGCCGTGCTCGCCGTCGAACGGCAGTCGTGGCCCGGTCCCGGGACGAAGGAACGGGCGATCCGCGAACAGCTGGGCATCTCGCCCACGCGCTACTACCAGCTCCTGAACGCCCTCCTCGACGACCGCCGCGCACTGGCGGAGGACCCGGTGACGGTGAACCGCCTGCGCCGGGTGAGAGACGCGAGACGCGGACGACGCTGAGCGATCGAGCCCCTCCGGCGATTGAGGAGCGGGGGTCCGGGGGCAGCGCCCCCGGGAATGCCCGCACCCGCCCCAACCTCCCGCCCCCGCTATAGGCTCGCCCCATGGGCAGCAACCCGGAAGCACCCAGACCCGCATCCGCACCCGCATCGGCACCTGCCTCCGCACCCGCGCCGAGCGAAACCCCGCCCGAGTTCCCGACCCCCACCACCCCACCCGGCCGAGAGGCCCTCGCCGCGATCCTCGCGCGCCCCGACCGCGCCGTCATCGCGCTCGATTTCGACGGCACCCTCGCCGACATCGTCCCGGACCCGGAACAGGCCCGCGCCCACCCCGGCGCCGTCGACGCCCTCGTCGCGCTCGCCCCGAAAGTGGCCTCCATCGCCGTGATCACCGGCCGCCCGGCCGGCGTCGCGGTCCGGCACGGCGGCTTCGCCGGAGTGCCGGGCCTCGACCACCTCGTCGTCCTCGGCCACTACGGAGCCGAACGCTGGGACTCCGTGTCCGGCACCGTCCACGCCCCCGCCCCGCACCCCGGCATCGCCGCGGTCCGCGCCGAACTCCCCGGCGTGCTGGACCGGGCCGGCTCGTGGCACGGCACCTGGATCGAGGAGAAGGGCCGGGCGATCGCCGTCCACACCCGCCGGGCCACCGACCCCCAGGCCGCGTTCGAGGCGCTGAGCGGACCGCTCGGCGAACTCGCCGCCCGGCACGGACTGATCGTCGAACCGGGCCGGCTGGTCCTGGAGCTGCGCCCGCCGGGCATGGACAAGGGCGTCGCGCTCGCCCAGTACGTACGGGAGACGGACGCCGAATCCGTGCTGTACGCGGGCGACGACCTCGGCGACCTCGCCGCGTACGCCGCAGTGGAGAAGCTCCGCTCCGAGGGCCCCGACGGCATCCCCGGCCTGCTGGTCTGCAGCGGCAGCGCGGAGGTGCCCGAGCTGGCCGAGCGGGCCGACCTGCTCCTCGGCGGACCGGGCGACGTCGCCGCCTTCCTGGCCGCGCTGGCCCGGCGGATCTGACGGCCCGGCGGCTCAGTCCTGCCGCAGTGCGTCCAACTGGTCCAGGAACCACTGCTGCGGCGGCAGCGCGACCGCCGCCGCGGCCAGTCGTGCCGTGCGCTCGGCCCGCTCGTCCTCCGCCATCGTCAGCGCCTCGTGCAGCGCCGCCGCCGTCTCGGAGACGTCGTACGGGTTCACCACGACCGCGTCGCTGCCCAGCTCCTCGTACGCCCCCGCCTCCCGCGACAGCACCAGCGCGCAGCCGTGGTCGGAGACGACCGGGATCTCCTTGGCGACCAGGTTCATGCCGTCGCGGATCGGGTTGACGAGCGCCACGTCGGCCAGCCGGTACGCGGCCAGCGAGCGGGCGAAGTCGTCCTTGACGTGCAGCACGACCGGCGTCCAGCCGGACGTGCCGTACGCGGCGTTGATGTCGTCGGCGACCCGCTGCACCTCGGCCGTGTAGTCCCGGTACACCGCGAGGTCCTGCCGCGAGGGGTACGCGAAGGCGACATGGACGACGCGTTCGCGCCATTCGGGCCGCTCGTCCAGGAGCGTGCGGTACGCGAGCAGGCCGCGCACGATGTTCTTGGACAGTTCCGTTCGGTCCACCCGTACGATCGTTCTCCGGCCGGGGCCGGCCTGCTCGCGCAGCGTCGCCATCCGCTCGTCCACATCCGCCTCGTGCGCGCGGCGGCGCAGGAAGTCGGCGTCCGCGCCGAGCCCGTGCACCCCGATCCTGGTCCGCCCGGTACCGCCGAGGATCTGGGTGCAGCAGCCGATGAACGCGTCCGCCCAGCGCCGGGTCAGGAACGCCGCCCGGTCCGCGCCCAGGATGCCGTGCAGCAGCTGCTCGGCGATGTCGTCGGGGAGCAGCCGGAAGTAGTCGACGGGCGCCCACGGGGTGTGCGAGAAGTGGCCGATCCGCAGGTCGGGGCGGAGCTCGCGGAGCATGCCCGGCACCAGGGCCAGGTGGTAGTCCTGCACCAGTACCGCGGCGCCCTGCCCCGCCTCCTCGGCGAGCGCCTCGGCGAAGGCCCGGTTGTACGTCTCGAACGACGCCCACTGCCGCCGGAACTCCGCGTCGAAGACCGGCTCCAGCGGCGTCTGGTACAGCATGTGGTGGACGAACCAGAGCACCGAGTTCGCGATGCCGTTGTACGCGTCGGCGTGGACCCCCGCGTCGATGTCGAGCATCCGTACGCCCGGCTCGGCGACCCCGCGCCGGACCGCCTCCCGGTCGCCGTCACCGAGCGCGGCGCACACCCACAGCTTGTCGTCGATGGCGCTCAGCCCGGAGACGAGACCGCCGCCGCCCCGTTTCGCGTCGAGCGATCCGTCCGTCTCCAGGGTGTACGAGACCGGGCCGCGGTTGGACGCGACGAGGACCTGGGCATCGGACCGGGCAGCGGGCTGGGCATCGTGCGCGGAGACCATGTTGCGGAATCTAGCCCGATCACGAACCGCCCAAACGTGCGAAGTCAGGCCGCGCGGCGCGAAATGTACTCCTCGATCTCGCACATCGGGGGCCGCTCCTCGGTGTCCACGGCATGGGTGCGCGGTACGAAGCCGTTCGTGCCGCGCTCGAACTGGGTGAGCGCCGGACGCACCAGGTGGCCGCGGGACAGCCGCAGTTGTGCGGTCCGGTAGATCGCCGCCGCCATCCGGCCGAGCGCCTGCCCGTCCTGGTGCCGGTGCTTGCGCACCCCCACGTCGACCTGGGCCAGCGCGTCCAGCCCCACCGTGTGCAGCGCGTCGACCAGGAGGCCCAGCTCGACGCCGTAGCCGACGGGGAAGGGCAGCCGTTCGAGCAGGGAGCGGCGTACGGCGTACTCGCCGCCCAGCGGCTGGACGAAACCGGCCAGCTGCGGCCAGTGCAGATTGAGCAGCGGACGGGCCACCAGCTCGGTCACGCGACCGCCCTGACCGGCGGTGTCACCGAAGGGGCGGTCGTACATCGCCTTCACGAACTGCACATCCGGATCGGTCAGCAGCGGTCCGACGATGCCCGAGACGAAATCCGCCGAGAACTCCTTCAGATCGGCGTCGATGAAGCACACGATGTCGCCGCCGGTCACCAGGAGCGACCGCCACAGCACCTCGCCCTTGCCGGGCACGGCCGGTATCCGGGGGAGTATCGCGTCGCGGTGCACCACCCGGGCGCCGGCCTCCCGGGCCACCTTCGCGGTGGCGTCCGTGGAACCGGAATCGATCACCACGAGTTCGTCGACCAGCCGGACCTTCTCCATCAGCTCGCGCCGGACCGTGGCGACGATCTCGCCGACCGTCGCCTCCTCGTTCAACGCGGGCAGCACGACACTGACGCTCCCGCGGCCCGCTTCACCGGCCCTGGCCCTGGCGGCCAGCAGACTGTCCAGCGGGCGGTCGGCGGCTGACCAGGAGCGCCTGGTCAGCCAGCATTCGACCTCTTCCAGCACGGTCGATACTCCCTGTATGTGATCCATCTCGCGGTTCGGACGACTATCTCAACAGTCCGATGCTTCGGTTACAGTCTTGAACAACGCGGACGACCATCGCATGCCGGGGTCCGTCCGCCGATAAATGCCCGGATCGAAGATCCGGTGCCACAGCGCTCATCCAGAGGGACTGAGGGAACGGCCCGTTGAAGTCCCGGCAACCCTCCCGCCGACCGCGAGGTCAGGTGGGGAAGGTGCCAATTCCGTCTCGTGGCGAAACGCGCCGCGAGGAAGATGAGGAGAAAGGGCCTCGCCTCCATGGCTGCGCAGACCGTTGCAGTAAGCACCAATTCTTCCGCCGACGCCGACGCCGTCACAGACGTCAAAGCCGTCGACCTCGGTCCTGCCGCGGGGCTTTCCTGCCGCGAGTGCGGCGAGCGTTTCGACCTCGGTCCCATTTTCGCCTGCGCGTCCTGTTTCGGGCCGCTCGAAGTCGCGTACGACCTGCCGAGCGGCTCCCCCGAAGAGCTGAAGAAGCGCATCGAGGCCGGACCGGACAACATCTGGCGCTACGCGCCGCTGCTGCCGGTCCCCGCCGATGTCGCGGAGAAGCCGAACCTGAACCCCGGCTGGACCAAGCTCGTCCAGGCCGACAACCTCGCCCGTGAGCTCGGCGTCGAGCAGGGCAAGCTGTTCGTCAAGGACGACTCCGGCAACCCCACGCACTCCTTCAAGGACCGCGTCGTCGCCCAGGCCATCGAGGCCGCCCGCGCCTTCGGCTTCACCACCCTCTCCTGCTCCTCCACCGGCAATCTCGCCGGCGCCGTGGGCGCCGCCGCGGCCCGCGCCGGCTTCCGCTCCTGCGTGTTCATCCCGCACGACCTGGAGCAGGGCAAGGTCGTCATGGCCGCGGTCTACGGCGGCGAACTGGTCGGCATCGAGGGCAACTACGACGACGTCAACCGCTTCTGCTCCGAACTCATCGGCGACCCGCTCGGCGAGGGCTGGGGCTTCGTCAACGTCAACCTGCGTCCGTACTACGGCGAGGGATCCAAGACCCTGGCGTACGAGATCTGCGAGCAGCTCGGCTGGCAGCTCCCGGACCAGCTGGTCATTCCGATCGCGTCCGGCTCGCAGTTCACGAAGATCGACAAGGGTCTCCAGGAGCTGATCAAGCTCGGCCTCGTCGAGGACAAGCCGTACAAGCTCTTCGGCGCCCAGGCCGAGGGCTGCTCGCCGGTCTCGGTCGCGTACAAGGGCGGCCACGACGTCGTCCGGCCGCAGAAGCCGAACACGATCGCCAAGTCCCTCGCCATCGGCAACCCGGCCGACGGCCCGTACGTCCTGGACATCGCCCGCCGCACCGGCGGCGCGGTCGAGGACGTCGACGACGAGCAGGTCGTCGACGCGATCAAGCTGCTGGCGCGCACCGAGGGCATCTTCGCGGAGACGGCGGGCGGTGTGACGGTCGGCGTGACGAAGAAGCTCATCGAGGCCGGTCTGATCGACCCGGCGCTGACCACCGTCGTACTCAACACGGGTGACGGCCTGAAGACCCTGGACGCGGTGGCCGACACCTCGCAGGCGACCGCGACGATCCGCCCCAGCCTGGACGCGTTCCGCGCCGCGGGCCTCGCCACCAGCTGACCACCCGAGACTCCAGGAAGGGCACCCACCATGAGCGTCAAGGTCCGCATCCCCACCATCCTCCGCACCTACACGGGCGGCCAGGCAGAGGTCCCGGCCGAGGGCTCGACCCTCTCCCAGGTCATCGAGTCCCTGGAGCAGAACCACCCGGGCATCGCCGCCCGCGTCCTGGACGACCAGGGCAAGCTGCGCCGCTTCGTGAACGTGTACGTCAACGACGACGACGTGCGCTTCGAGGGCGGCCTGGAGACGGCGACGCCGGACGGCGCCGGCATCTCGATCATTCCGGCGGTGGCGGGCGGCTGCTGACGCCCCGTCCGACCGCACCGCGTTATCGAATTGCCCTCTCCGCGATTGAAGCGGAGGGGGCAATTCTGCATGGTTGAGCGCGGTACAGTGTGGGAAGTCCCCCCAGCTGCCCCGTGCCCCCCGCATATGAGAATGCGCCCGGCCACGACAAGAAGCAGCCAAAGTGTGCGTTGTGCTTGCGGCATAAGTCGCCTTTGCCTGGCCCGACTTGCCCAGGAATCTCATGAATTCCGCATATCCGGGCGTTCGGTGCTGCCGAGAATTCTCGTCCGATTGACCTGTTGCAGAGGGCAGTTGGGCAGATACATTCAGCCGCGGTCGACGCGTTCCGGCGCACACACCCTCTCCTGTCGGAGGGTGAGTTCTGACCCGGGTCCGCGAAGTGCGGTCCTGCGCAAGGGCCAGTAATAGGGGAGTTAGGCATGGCTCAGGGCACCGTCAAGTGGTTCAACGCGGAGAAGGGGTACGGCTTCATCGCGGTCGACGGTGGTGCGGATGTTTTCGTCCACTACAGCGCGATCCAGATGGACGGGTACCGCACCCTCGAAGAGGGTCAGCGAGTTGAATTCGAGATCTCGCAGGGCCAGAAGGGGCCGCAGGCAGACATGGTCAAGCTCGCCGTCGGCTGAGTTCGGCGCGGTCGGCCAACGACACCACTCACGCACTGAGGGCCCGTACCCCGGGGGTACGGGCCCTCAGCGCGTCCTGGCGTGCGGGGCCCGGTGTGCGTTCCGGCGTTCGTCTCGGTGTGCGTCTCGGCGTGCCGCGCGCCGTTGTCCACAGCCGTCCGTCGTTGCCCACATCCGGAGGGGGACGCTTGCACTCCCGGGGGTCGAGTGCTAATCATTGGCGTTAGCACTCTCCAGGTGAGAGTGACAGAACTTGGACCGGGCCGGTGAGGCCCGCAGGTCGGTGGGGCAAGGAACCACCGGTCACGCAGGCCGTCCGTCGCGGGCGCCACTCGGTCCGGAGAAATCCACCCCTGTCCGGGAGGACCACTTCACATGGCCAAGATCATCGCGTTCGACGAGGAGGCCCGGCGCGGTCTCGAGCGCGGCATGAACCAGCTCGCCGACGCCGTCAAGGTCACCCTTGGCCCCAAGGGTCGCAACGTCGTCCTTGAGAAGAAGTGGGGCGCCCCCACGATCACCAACGATGGTGTTTCCATCGCCAAGGAGATCGAGCTGGAGGACCCGTACGAGAAGATCGGTGCGGAGCTGGTCAAGGAGGTCGCCAAGAAGACGGACGACGTCGCCGGCGACGGTACGACCACCGCCACCGTTCTCGCCCAGGCTCTCGTCCGCGAGGGCCTGCGCAACGTCGCCGCGGGTGCCAACCCGATGGCCCTCAAGCGGGGTATCGAGAAGGCCGTCGAGGCCGTCTCCGCCGCCCTCCTGGAGCAGGCCAAGGACGTGGAGACCAAGGAGCAGATCGCTTCGACGGCCTCCATCTCCGCCGCCGACACCCAGATCGGCGAGCTCATCGCCGAGGCCATGGACAAGGTCGGCAAGGAAGGCGTCATCACCGTCGAGGAGTCCCAGACCTTCGGTCTGGAGCTGGAGCTCACCGAGGGTATGCGCTTCGACAAGGGCTACATCTCGGCGTACTTCGCCACCGACATGGAGCGCATGGAGTCGTCCCTCGACGACCCGTACATCCTGATCGTCAACTCCAAGGTCAGCAACGTGAAGGACCTCCTTCCGCTGCTGGAGAAGGTCATGCAGTCCGGCAAGCCGCTGCTGATCATCGCCGAGGACGTCGAGGGCGAGGCCCTGTCGACCCTGGTCGTCAACAAGATCCGTGGCACCTTCAAGTCCGTCGCCGTCAAGGCCCCGGGCTTCGGTGACCGCCGCAAGGCCATGCTCGGCGACATCGCCATCCTCACCGGTGGCACCGTCATCTCCGAGGAGGTCGGCCTCAAGCTGGAGAACGCCGGTCTCGACCTGCTCGGCCGCGCCCGCAAGGTCGTCATCACCAAGGACGAGACGACGATCGTCGACGGTGCCGGTGACAGCGACCAGGTCCAGGGCCGCGTCAACCAGATCCGCGCCGAGATCGAGAACTCCGACTCGGACTACGACCGCGAGAAGCTCCAGGAGCGCCTCGCGAAGCTGGCCGGCGGCGTGGCCGTCATCAAGGCCGGTGCCGCGACCGAGGTCGAGCTCAAGGAGCGCAAGCACCGCATCGAGGACGCGGTGCGCAACGCCAAGGCCGCCGTCGAGGAGGGCATCGTCGCCGGTGGTGGCGTGGCTCTGCTCCAGGCCTCGGCCGTCTTCGAGAAGCTGGAGCTCTCGGGTGACGAGGCGACCGGCGCCAACGCCGTCAAGCTGGCGCTGGAGGCCCCGCTCA
Organism: Streptomyces sp. NPDC006510; assembly: GCF_040611955.1. Lineage (NCBI taxonomy): Bacteria > Bacillati > Actinomycetota > Actinomycetes > Kitasatosporales > Streptomycetaceae > Streptomyces > Streptomyces sp. NPDC006510. The sequence goes on from NZ_JBEXPH010000001.1 coordinate 41,653, forward strand.
AGCAGATCGCCGTCAACGGTGGTCTTGAGGGCGGCGTCGTCGTCGAGAAGGTGCGCAACCTGGCCGTCGGCCACGGTCTGAACGCCGCGACCGGCGAGTACGTCGACATGATCGCCGAGGGCATCCTCGACCCGGCGAAGGTCACGCGTTCCGCCCTGCAGAACGCCGCGTCCATCGCCGCGCTGTTCCTCACCACCGAGGCCGTCATCGCCGACAAGCCGGAGAAGGCCTCCGCGGCCGCTCCGGGCGGCATGCCGGGCGGTGACATGGACTTCTGATCCTGACGGATCGGTAGTTCCTGCGCAGCCTCGCTGCCTCGCAGCTTTGCCGCATCGGCCCCCGGGACCAACTGGTCCCGGGGGCCGATGTCGTTTGCGGGGCGGGGCAGTGCTACCGCGCGAACGCCGTCTCCGGCGCGAACACCATCTCCGGGAAGCGTTCCGAGGGTCCGTCCAGCAGATGGTCGTCGCGCCCGCGCAGCCACCGGTCGAAGAACGACGTCACGTACGCCCGGTTCGCGGTCAGTGCGCGGTGCGGCGGCACCGTCCCGACCGCTCCGGCCGGCCCGCCCTCCGGCACCGCGCCCTGCCGGGCCAGTTGAGGCAGCAGTACCTCGGCATCGGTGTACGAGGCATGCCGTGAACCGGTCAGCGTCACATCGGCCTTCCAGCCGCGGGTGTTCGCCCAGAAAGCCGCCCACGACGGCTGTTGCCGGTAGTCGCCCGAGCCCTCGCTCCCCATCAGCAGCAACGGCCGGTCGAGCCCGTCCAGCGCCACGCTGCTCAGATGGGTGCCGTCCGGTTCCCGCCCACCGGCGTAGTCCATCTCGCCGTCCATGTTGATGCCCGCCCGGACGCGCCGGTCGTCATGCATCGTCTGCGCCGCGGTGAACCCGCCCGCGGACTGGCCGAACATGCCGACCCGACGCAGATCGATCGCGCCGCCGAACCGCGTCCGGTTCAGCCGCGCCAGCTCGTCGAGCACGAACCGGCTGTCGGCGACCCGTACCGCCACGACCTTCTCCAGCAGGGCGCTGATCGCCTCCGGGTCGGTCGGCGGCGCCCCGTCGAAGATCCGCATGGTGGCCAGCCGGCCGTCGGGGAAGTCGACCTCGGTCGCCTCGTGGGTGTGGTCGATCGTGACGACGGCGTACCCCCGGCTCGCCAGGTCCTCCACGAGCGCGGTGTTCCAGGTGCGTGGATCGCCGAGCCCGGGGGAGTACAGCACCACGGGAAGCTGTCCGGCCCGGCGGTCGAGGGGCGCGTCCTCGTGCGCGTGGGTGAGCGTCGCGCCCCAGTCGACGCTGCCGGGCGCCATCCTCAGGTTCAGGGCCGCGGCCCCCTCCCCACTCCCGAAGTGGGCCGCGGCTCCCGCCGTCATCTGCGGCACGGCCCGCGCCGCCCCGCCCGGCCGGGCCGGGTACCAGAGGCTCACCATCAGTTCCCGGTGGGCGGCGGTGCCCGGCACCCAGGGCTCGGTCCGTGAGTGGTCGACGAGGTGGAGCGCGACGGTCCCGACGGCGAACGGACCGGTGGGGCGCGGCAGCCCGGCCTTCGGCAGCGAGGTCCGACGGGCCCGTCCGGCCGCGAGGGCGGGGGACGGAATGGCACCCGTGGCCAGCAACGCCGAAGCCGCCAGCCCGGTGACGAGCACCTGACGACGGCTGTGGCTACGGCTGTGGCTGTGGTGGTGCGGGACGGCTGTCACTTCGAGGCTCCCCGTGGGTCTGCGGCGGACGTGCCCACGATGCCCGCCGGAGCATCGTGAGCGCGTGATACCGCGGTCCCCATTTCGTCATGGGCGCCTGGCTCCCCGGTATGACGGGGTGTCGGACGCCGCGAGGCTCCGCCCCGTGAGCCGCCCTACGGCAGGCGGTCGAGCAGCCAGGTGCAGAGTTCCTCCGTCACGAGGGTGTGTGCCTCGTTCCGGGAGGCGAGCTTGAACTCGTCCAGGCCGCTGTCCTCCGCCGGGAGCGAGGAGATGTCCGTGTACAGCTCCTCGTCCGTGTCCAGATCGCGGATGTCGACCGCGCTGACCGCCGGTACGAAGCAGTGCGACCGGATACGCACGTCGGTCTTGAAGCCGAGGAACGGGTTCAGAGCGTTGAAGGCGTCGGCGAGGATGCCGAAGCCTTCCAGCGAGCCGCCGGGTGCGCCGTCGATCGACGGCAGTCCGTTCGTACGCACCTCGTTGGTCTTCAGCGTCACCACCCGCAGTTTCGCAACGAGTTCGTCGGGGCCCGACGCCTGGGTGTAGAGCTTGGTTCCCACGACCGACAGGCCCTTGCCCTCCAGGGCCAGTTCGCCCGCCCGCACATCGGTGCCGGTGCCGTCGGCCACGCCGTTGGCGACACCGATCAGCCGGGGCCGGCGCGGCCATTCGCCGACGGCCGCCATCTCGGCCAGGAACGCGGCGCGCTCGTCGCTCTGGTCCGGTGCGCTGTCCCACTTCTCGATGTGCCGCCACAGCAGCTGACGGGCGGCCGGACTGTTGATCTGGTCGGAGAACCGGCTGTCGAGGTCCTTGATGTAGTGCGCGAACGCCTGGAGCGCGATCGGGATCGAGGCGCCCCGGTGCGGGCTGTCGTACGAGAAGTACAGAGCGGTCTGGTGGTCGATGCTCTCGTGCTCCATCCTGGCCAGCGCGTGCCGGGTGACGAGCCCGCCCATGCTGAACCCGCCGACGGCCAGCGGTGCGTTGCCCTGTCGCTCCGCGACGGCCCGGGTGATCGCGGCCTGTGCGGTGCGGGAGTTGTCCAGAATCGACGCACTGCGCTCATGGAAGCCGAGAAGGATGACGTCGCGGCCACGGCGGCGCAGCTCACTGATGAGCGCGTAGTCGCCGAACTCCATGATCTCCCAGGAGAATTCCAGCTCGCTCGGCCCCGTGTTGAAGCCGTCGGCGAAGATGACCGGCCGTACGAGACCGGAGTTCCCCTCGCCGTAGTAGACCCAGGCGGTACCGCCCGGCAGGTCCCACTCTTCGCTGGTCGGCAGTGGGAGGGAAGCGGGCCTCTGGGCGTCCAGACGGGGGCCGGGCGCCAGGGCGATGGGGGGCTTGTCGCGGAGTTCGGAGACGATCTGCTCGTGGGACGGTTCGGACACGGTTCGTTCCCCTTTGGGCCGGTTGATTACGATGCGCGCCAAGAGGAGCACGCAACGTAGTGGTCGGGGTAGAGGAAATGGATCAAACCACCCCAAGGTGGGAGCCGGTTTCGGGCGCGGGGCGACCCGGCGTCACGGACCGTCGGTGGCGGCGCGGCATCACGGACCGTCGGCCCGACCCGGCCTCACCGGCCGTTGGACCGGCCTGGCCTCACGGACCGTCGGGCCAGCCCGGCCCGTACGTCGTTCATCCGGTCGCGTACGCCGTTTGCCGGTACGGCTCCGTTGGGTCCGGTGGGCGCGGCGACCGGTTCGCCCCGGCACGGCCTGCACCGGCCGCCGATCAGGGCCTCCGCGCTGCCCGGTGAACGGCATTCGCTGCATTCGAGGGTGCGCAACACCGTTCGCTGTTGTGCCGGAGCGACTCGTTCGGGTGGCATCTTGTCGGTGAGCCGCCTGCGGACCAGGGCCGCCGCGTGGTGGACGGGCGTGGGGAGCCCGTCGGTGAGGGCGTGCAGCAGTTCCGTCTCGGTGGCGCCGCGCTCGAACCATTCGCCGACCTGCGGTTCGAGCGCAGTGCAGTCCGCCGCCGACAGGGTGAGCGAGGGCGTGGTGCGCCCGAGCGCCGCGAGGAGCATGAACGCACGTGAGCGGGTGGGATGTTGGGGTCGCTCTGGGGGTGCGTCGCCCCGGGTGAACGCCGCCCACCACTCGTCGTCCCGCGCGGTCCGGGAGAAGAACGTCCGGGTCACCCAGAGCAGGACCTCGTCGTTTGCGACGCACTCGCTGCCGCGCCGCAGATGCCCGGCGTCCTGGAGTCGGTTGAGGGCGGTACGCAGCGCGCACTGCCCGTACGGGAGCACCTTGGCCAGCGTCTTCACGGAGATGTCGGCGCCCTCGGGCAGCCGGTCGATGTACGCGGCGATGGATGCTTCGCGGGCCGGGAGGTGGGCGAAGTCGTGTTTGTCACGCGGACGTTGATCGGGCGCGGACCGCTTGCCGTACCCCGGATTGGCCATCGGGTGCGGGGGAGGCGGGGGCGGGGGCGTGGGCAGAGATACGTGCGGCGCACACGGGGCGGCACTAAGCTGGTTGTCAGCCATGAGATCGCTCCTGACGATCGAAGTGGTCAGGCCCCTGTTTTGGTGTTCCCGCACCGCAGGGGCCGTTCTGCGTCTTGTGTTGTTCTGCGTTCGTCGTTCTGCATTCGGCACGCTAGAGCGTCGCCACCATCCGTGGCAAGTCGGTCACGAAAAGTCAACTCACCGCTCGGGGTGGGTGGGTGGGAAGTGGCCCTCCTCCCCTTCCTCGGAAAGAGCGCTCGGACTTCGCGGCTTGAGCTCCGGGAGAAAGCGGCATGTCGGCAGGGGCGCGTCGGTGGTGGGAGTGCGCCGTGCGTACTGCGCGAGCGCTGCCGCTGTTGGAGTGGAGAAAAGGGGTTGGAGGGCCGGGGAACGCGCGGTCGGACACAAATGTTTGTGATCTTGCCCCTGCGGGCTGTCGTGTCGGCCCGATTCCCAGTTCCTCTCTCTCGTACGAGGAGTCCCGTGCGTATCCGTTCGATCCTTTCTCTCGCCGTGTCCGCCGTCGCGGCAGTGGCACTGGCCACCCCGGCCCAGGCCGCCGACGACGGCTCGTACCTCATCCGTGACGCGCGCACCGGCGCGTGTCTCGCGGGCGAAGGCCTGCTCGGGGGCCACATCGAGCTGTGCAGCCCCGACACCGTGTGGGGCATCCGCAATCAGGGCGACGGCCTGGTCCGGATCGTCGAGCCGCAGGCCGAGGGCCGCTGCCTGGCGCTCTCGCCGCTCCGGATCTATCCGCCGGTGGTGTGGGTGGACGAGTGCGGCAACAGCCCCGACCTGTGGTCGATCCAGGGCCGGGAATACGAAGGGCGGGTCGCCATTGCTCTCGACCGGGGCGAGTTCGGCTCCCTGGCCACGCAGGGTAGCCGCGTGGTCGTCACCCACGACGGCGGCCCCCAGTGGGTCCTGGAGCGCGTCGGCTAGTACACGCAACCGCCTCGCGCCGGGCTCGCTGTCCCGGGCGCGGGGAACGGGTGCCCCGATGGGTGACGATTGGCTGGCGCCGACGTCGACACCGACCCACCTGAAACGGAATCGGGCCCGGAGCTCAAGCTCCGGGCCCGATCTGTTGTGGCGGAGCACGGCGGAGCACGGCGGCGCACGGCGACGCGGATGTGTGCTCCGCCTGTGCCCCGGGACCACTCGATGCGGTGAACATCACGGAGAGTAATGGTTTCCGTAGGTTCGGGTCGACTACGGTCTGTAATCACTCGCTGTCGTTGGGGGCCGCGTGCGGCGGCGCGCGGGCCCGCTCTCTCAAGGGGGTTCGGATGAAGCAGGCAAGTGATGCAGAAGTTATGTCTGCCCGAGAAGTGGACCTCTCCTGCGGCAGCACGCTCGCGGTCAGAGGTGCGCAGATCTCCTTCAGTCGGGGCGAGGTCGTAGCGATCACCGGGCAGAGCGGTTCGGGGAAGTCGTCCCTGCTGTATTGCCTCGCGGGAGTTCTACCGGTCAGCCGTGGAGAGGTCCGCTTCGAGGGGCAGTCTCTGGGACGGGGAGGGCATTCCGTTGTTGCTGTTCTCGGCGTTGGGTGTGGTGGTCGCGGCGCTCGGGGCATTGCCGTTGGTGGGGCGGCGGGTGAACCCCGAGCTGATTCGGCGGGACTGATCCGGGGTGAGGGGCCCGGGTTGCTGGGCCGGGATGTTTCGGTCGGCTCGGGGTCTTCGATGCCGGTCCGACCGCATTGATTCCGAGTGCGTGCGAGCCCGCGGCCCTGGAAGGATCGGTTCATGTCCAACGATTCGTTGCTGATCAGGGTCCAAGGCTTGTGGCAGGAGCTGGCGTCGTCGGCGGCTTCGTTCGGGGCGGCGGGCGAGGTCGGCGTCGTCGCCTCTCCCGGTTCGAGGATCTGCCCACCCGGGTGGGTGGGCATCGTGCTCCTGGGTGGAGCGGTCATCGTGACCGCTCCGAGCGAGAAGTCCGCTGCCCGGATCCGTCAGGCCGTGGCTGAGCTGCCTGCCGCGAAGCTGACGGACCCGGAGGCGGTGGGGAAGGTCCTCCCGATCGGCGAGGTTCTCGGGCCCGCCGCACTCGCCTATGCAGTGGCCGATGGCTTCCGGCCGGCGGCATCCGCAGAGCTACGTGTGGAGGAACTGCCGGCCGGCCATGCGGACCTGGAGGCCCTTGAACAGGTTGCCGGGGTGGAGGACGCCGGCGAGGCATCCCTCGCCGAGATCACCTCACCCGCGTTCGTGCTCCGGGTCGACGGTGAGGTTGTCGCTGCCTCCGGATATCGCGAATGGCCGGGCTCGACGGCTCACGTGAGCGTGCTGACCTCGCCCGCCTGGCGCGGGAAGGGCTTTGCCCGGGTGACCGGATCCGCCTCGGTTCGGCATGCGCTCGCACAGGACCTTCTGCCGCAGTGGCGGGCCCGTGTCCCTGCGTCGAGGAAGGCGGCGATCGCGCTGGGGTTCAGCGAGCTCGGCTCCCAGCTCAGCATCCGGTTGGTCTGATCGCCGGATGTACGGCGAGGAAAGGGGCCCACGGCATCTCCTGGTGCTCGGACGCCACTGGCGTCGGCGGCATCGGTATCGGCGCGTCGGCCGGGACGGTCTTGTAGGTGCTGTGCCGCTCTGCCGATTACCGGCGGCCGTCAGGGGTGGTTCGAAGACCCGTGCCACGGTCCACCTCCGCGAACAGCGCCGCTGTTCGCGCGGCGGTGCCCATGGCCCAGCGCCCGGTGCTGAGCAGCCCCAGGGCCGCAATGCCGAGGCCCAGCCCGAGCACCGCGCGGCCGGTTCGGGGAACGCGGTGGCGACTATCGCCATCGCCACCGGATTGAGCATCGTGCCGCCGACAGCCTGCAGCACACGCGCCGCGACCAGCCAGCCGATGCTCGGCGCCAGGCCGCACAGCAGCGAGCCGAGCCCGAAGGCGGCGAGGCCGATCTGGAAGACGCGCCGACGGCCGACCCGGTCCGCGGTGGACCCGGCCAGCACCAGGAAGCCGGCCAGCACCAGGGTGTACGCGTCGATCGTCCACTGCAAGCCGGACACCGAGGCCCGCAGGTCGTGACGGATCGACGGCAGGGCGACGTTGACGACAGAGATGTCCATCACCACGACGATCACGCTCGCGCAGCAGATCGCGAGCACCAGGAGCCGACGGCGAGGACTGAGTACGGGCTCGGATTCGGGCATGTCCGGGACGCCAGGTTTTAGAGCGTGGTCGAAGTCAACCAACAACTTCCCGAGCCCGTACCCGAGTCGGGGCTGAGTATCGCCGAGGCCGCTCGCCGTACCGGGGTGAGCGCACACACCCTGCGCTACTACGAACGCGCCGGCCTGGTCGTCACCCCCGTAGACCGAACCCACGGCGGCCGGCGCCGCCACCGCGCGTTCGACCTGGAGTGGATCAACATCTGCACCAGGCTCCGGGCGACCGGCATGCCGATCAAGGGAATCCGCCGCTACGCCGAACTCGTCGCGGCGGGCCGAGGCAACGAGGACCAGCGATTGGACCTGCTCGAATCGCACCATGACCAGGTGCTCGACAAGATCGCCGAACTCCAGGAGAACCTGAAGCTCATCGCCCACAAGGTCGACGTCTACCGGGGCAGACTCGCCGCCGGCGACGCCGACCAGCTGTGGGTACCCGCACACCGGCCGACCGCTGAGCAACCCCTCCGGGCCCGAAGGAATCGGCCATCGGCCATCGGCCATCAGTCGTCGCGGCGTCAGTCGCGGCGGGGTCCGATGACGGTGTTCCCGTCGTGCACGGTGATCGCCAGGGCGGGGCAGATGTCGGCGGCGTCCAGGACCAGTTCGTCCGGCTCGACCGCGTCGGTCCGGGCGCGGGCGTGCTCACCGTCCAGGGCGAACACCTCGGGGACGGTCCCGGCACACATGCCCGAGCCCTGGCAGAGCTGGGGGTCGACACGTACGTTCCAGGTCATGGCGGTCACCACTCCACCGGCATGACGCGCGGGCCGCGCACCAGCATCTCGGACTTCCAGGTCACGTCGCCTGCCAGGCGCAGGTCCGGGAAACGGGCGATGAGGGCGGCCAGCGCCTCCTGGAGTTCCAGCCGGGCCAGCGGGGCGCCCAGGCAGTGGTGGACCCCGTGGCCGAATCCGAGGTGCTGGTTGCCCTCGCGAGCGATGTCGAGCACGCCCGGCGCGGCGAACCGCAGCGCGTCGCGGTTGGCGGCGCCGACTGCGACCAGGACCGGGCTGCCGGCGCGGACGAGGGTCCCGCCGACCTCGATGTCCTCGGTGGCGTACCGGGGCTGACCGGCGCCGCTGCCCAGGGGAACGAAGCGGAGAAGCTCCTCCACCGCGTTCGGGACGAGTTCGGGCTGGGCCCTGAGCCGGGCGAGCTGGTCCGGGTGGTCCAGCAGGGTGAGGACGAAGTTGGGGATCTGCGACGCGGTGGTCTCGTGGCCCGCGACCAGGATGCCCACGCACAGATCGATGAGTTCGAGCTCCGAGAGCCGGTCGCCGCCGTCGCGGGCCTCGATCAGCGCCGTCATCAGGTCGTCCTGCGGTGAGCGACGGTGCTGGTCGATCAACCCGGCCATGTAGGCACGCAGTTCCTCGCGGCTCGCCTCGAACTCCTCGGCGGTGAGGGAGCTGGTCGACAGCGCGTCGTCGCTCCATACGCGGAAGCGCGGCCGGTCCTCGGTGGGTACGCCGAGCATGCGGCAGATCACGGCGACCGGCAGTGGCAGCGCGAACAGGTCGACCAGGTCGGCGGGCGGTCCGGCCGTTTCCATCTCGTCGAGGAGACCGGCGGTCAGTTCCCGGACCTGGGGGCGCAGCTTCTCGACCTGGCGGACGGTGAACGCCTTGGCGACCAAGGAGCGCAGCCGGGTGTGGTCGGGCGGGTCCATGCCGAGGATGCCGCCGTCACGCTGTCCCTCGGACTGCCGGGGCTCGTCGTGCGCGGCGGCCGCGGCCCGGCTGAAGCGCTGATCGCCGAGGACGAGCCGGGCGTCGGTGTAGCGGGTGACGAGCCAGGCCGGTTCGCCGTACGGCATCTGGACCCGTAAGAGGCCCGGCCGTTCGCGGACGCGCTCGTAGGCCTCGGCGAGCTGGAGTCCGTCGGGGGTGTTGAAGGGGTAGGCAAGGGGTGCGATGTCTGCGGTCGTCACTGCGGCCTCCCGGATGTAAGCAGCTGCTTACAACGGTAGGAGCGGCCCTCGCGGGCAGTCAACGACGCTTTACGGCCGTTATCCTGACGGGCCGTCCGAGAGGAATGCCCGCCATGGAGCCCGCTGCCGTCCCGCCGTCCGAAGAGCGCCGCAGGGACGCTGCTGCCACCCGCCGCCGGTTGCTGGAGGCGGCCCGCGACCTGTTCGCGGAGCGGGGCTACGAGGGGGCGACGGTCCGGGACATCGCGGCGCGAGCCGGGGCCAATCAGGCCCTGCTGTTCCGGTATTTCGGCTCGAAGAGGGGTTTGCTGACGGAGGTTGTCGCGCTGGGCGGGCTGGAGCAGTTGCGGGCGACGCCGCCCGAGGAGCTTTTCGAGACTGCCCTGCGTTCGATGCTGACCCGTAGCGCGGAGGGGGCGGAGGACCGTTCCCTGGAGGTCTATCTGCGGTCGGTCGGGCGGGGCGACGAGGCGGCCGGAACCTTGCGGGAGCTGGGGGAGGAGTACCGGAGCGTGCTGGCCGGGCTCTCCGGGGCTCCGGACGGCGCGCTGCGGGCGGATCTCGCCATGGCCTGGCTGCTGGGAATCGGCCTGATGCGGACGGTCGTTGCCTGGGAACCCCTGGCCGGCGCCGACCCGGACGATGTCTGCCGACTGGTGCTCGGCACGCTCAGCCATCTGTGGGCGGCGGAGCCGGGCGACGGCGACGAGTAGCAGAGATACGACCGGGCCCGGGGCTCAAGCGCCGGGCCCGGCTCAGTGCTTGTCGCGCGCTCAGCGGCAGCCGTGGGCAGTAGCTGTCGCGCTCAGCGGGTGTCGCGACCTCAGCGGTTGTTGCGTTCGAAGGTGGCGAAGGCCGCCTCCTGGCGCCACTCGGTCGCCGCCTTCGGGTTGTCGGCGAGATAGCGGGCGCAGCGCGCGCTCGGGTGGTCGGTGCCTGGCCGGTTGCCCCGGCAGGCGGAGACCGGACGGTAGCCGGACGGGGCGGAACCGGTGGCCCACAGGCTGCGGCCCTCCCGGAACGCGTACTCCAGCGAGGCGCGGGCCAGGTCCTTCAGTTCGACGTAGCCGAGGCCGTAGGTCCTGGCCGCGTACTGGTACTCGTGGCTGATGTCGATCCGGGAGACGCCCGGGTCGTCGGTGGCCAGCACGATCGGGACGCCGTAGCGGCGGTAGGCGTTGAACGGGTGGTCGTCGCCCGCGATGCCGAGGATCTGCTTGTTGCTGGAGAACGGCACCTCGACGGCCACCTTGCGCTGCGCCATCGTCCGGGCCAGCTGCCGCCAGTCGTCCTCGTGGACCAGGTCCACGCCGTGGCCGATGCGTTCGGCTCCGGCGACGAGCACGGCCTCGCGGATGTGGAAGGTCAGGTCCTCGGGCTTGACCAGGCCGGGGGCCAGCTCACCGGCGTGCAGGGTGAGGTGGGAGTCCGGGTACTGGCCGCGCAGGTACTTCAGCATCCGCATCTGGAGGCTGTAGTTGGTCAGCGCGCTCTCGCCGTCCTCCGGCTGTACGAGGTTGACCGCGAGGAACCTCGGGTCGCGCTCGGCCAGTCGCATGCCGACCGCCATCTGCGTGAACACCCGTGCCGGGGAGCTGCCCCGGGACACCTGGGAGATCCACCTGACGGGGAGCCGGCAGCCCGGGTCGGGGCGGGCCGTGTCGCAGTGTGCGGCCTCCCGGAACTGCACATCGGTGTCGTCGGCCTCCTGGACCGCCTCGTCCACCACCCGGTCGAGCTGACCGTCGGCCACGAGCTTGCGGTGGAGGGCGGCCAGGTCGGCGTCGTAACCCACCTTGTCGGCAAGCTTCCTGCCGCTGTCCGACGCGGGGGTGACCAGGGTCTCCAGATAGAACTGGTTCTGTTCGACCACGGTGTTGGCCACATTGGCGAGCATCTTGCCGCGGGTGTACGCGGTGGCCAGGCCGAACTTGCCGAACGTGTCGAAGAAGTGGTCGTGCCCGGACTGGTCGGCCGGGAAGTCCTGCATGGACCAGGCCCGGATGATCCGCTGCCGGAACGCGGCGTCGTTCTGCGCGTCGATCGCGGGCCTGGTGCCCGCCCCGCACGGCGGCGCCACGGCCGTCGTCGTCGCGTCGATGCACAGCCCCTTCTCGCCCGCGAGCTGGATCAGGTACTCCGTTGTGACGGCGCCCGACAGGTGGTTGTGGAGGTCACCGCCCTTGGGCAGTGCCTTGAAGAAGGACTTCAGCCTGTCCGGCCTGTCCTGCAACGAGGCGAGGTGCGCGGAGGTCCGGGCCTCGGCCGGGGTGACGGGGCGGGGCAGGGCATGCGCGGCGGGACGCGGCGACGGGTCCTTCGCGGGGGTGGCGGCGGCCGGGATCGCGGGAAGCAGAGTCAGTACGGCGAGCGCGCCGAACCCTGCCGTGCGCAGTGACTTGGGACGGTGAGCCGTCCGGAATGTTGAGATCACCGCCGAATGATCGCGTTCGGAGGGGCCATTCCTCACCCAAACCGCATGTATGGCCTGAAACCTCCACCCAATCGAGCGATTCCCGCCCTTCTTTTCCATGTTCTGTGGGTGGACATCGCCCACGGATGCGCACGGCTGGCAGCTGTGTGCCAACTGGCTTGTTCGGGGCGGTAGTTGGGGCAACTGTGTTCCGGGTCTGGATCGGACACCCAATGGGAGGCGTGCAGTGCGCAACACCAGGAGAGTGCTTGGCCGTATCGCCGCAATGGCGGGCGCGGTGCTGATGGTGGCAGGGGTCGGACTGGTGGGGGCCTCGCCCGCCGCGGCCGTCGACTACTACTACGAACTTCCCTATCCGGCGGGCGAGGCGTACATGGTCACCCAGGGGAACGGGGGCGGGTACTCGCACACCGACGCGTACAACCGGTACGCCTGGGACTTCGGGCTCCCGGCGAACTACGAGGTCTCCGCCGCGCAGGGCGGCACGGTCCTCGTCTCCAACTGGTCGCCGTACTGGCAGAACGGCATCGAGGTGATCATCCGCCACCCGAACGGCCAGTGCACCCACTACGCGCACCTCAACAAGGCGATCTACAACACGGGTGACTGGGTCCCGCAGGGCCGGATCATCGGCTGGTCGGGCGCCACGGGTGCGGCGGCCGGGGCGCATCTGCACTTCCAGGTCATCAACTGCAGCACGCGCGTGGGCATCCCCGCCGCCATCCAGGGCTGGGTGCCTCCTCAGGGCTCCTGGCCGGTGAGCGTCAACACACGGGCCTGATCCCGGCGGCCGGCCGCGGCGCTCCTCCTGGTCCTTCTCGCCGCGGCCGACGCGATGTACGGACTGTCCCGGCAGTTCGGGGCCGATCAGGCGGTCGGCAGGGTCGCGATGTTCATTGTCCTGGGGCTCGGCGCCCGGGCGGTGGTCGTCGTGCGGAACACGGCGTCGCCGCCACGGCCCGGAAGGCGGGCGCGGAGGCCGAGGCGGAGGCTAGGCGTTCTTGAGGTCCGCGACGAACGACGTCCAGGCAGCGGCCCGGAACACGAGTGTCGGCCCCTCGGTCACCTTGGAGTCGCGCACGGGGACGATGCCGGGGTGACCGTCGGCGACTTCGAGACAGTTGCCGCCGTCACCACCGCTGTACGTGGACTTCCGCCAGGTGGCGACTTCGAGGCAGTTGCCGCCCTCACCGCCGCTGTGCGAGGACTTGTGCCAAGTCGCGGTGGACAGGTTGTAGTCAGAACTGCTGAGCTTCATGGGCGTAATCCTCCGCCACCGACTCGATAAGGGCCAGGGACGCTTCCGGTGACAATGCGCTGGCCACAAGCAGATCGTAGGTCAGTTCGTGGCGGGCGACGGGTGCCGGATCGTCCAGCAACTGGCCCGACCCGAGGCCGTCCAGGTAGGCGAGCGGAGGTGCGTCGGGGAACGTCATCAGCTTCAGACCACCGTCCATGGCGGCGTGTGCGCCCTGGCTGAACGGCAGTACTTGCACGATGATCCGGTGTCGGCGCGCCAGCGATGCCAAGTGCCGCAGCGCCTCCGCCATCACCGCCGGGCCGCCTACGCTTCGTCGAAGTACCGCCTCGTCCAGAACCGTCCACAACTGCGGCGTTGTTGGATGGACGAGGAGCTGGCCACGCTCCAGCCGCGCCGCGACCAGGTCGTCGATCTCCTCCTCCGGGGCGGTCGGCTGATACGCGCGGAACACCGCCCGCGCATACGCCTCCGTCTGCAACAACCCCGGAATCAGCAGCGGCGCGTACTCCCTGATCGCCTTCGCCAGGGCCTCCGCGTCGGCAGCTTCCGCGAAGTGGTCCGGGTACTTCGACTTCTTCAGCGCGGCGCAGTTCCGTTCGAAGAACCCGTCCGATCCCAGGACCTCGTCCAGCTTCCGGGCCTGGTCCAACTGCATCCGGCGCGTACCGGATTCCAGCTGTCCGATGAATGAGCCGCTCACGAACAGTGGGAGCCCCAACTCCTCCTGGGAGAGGCCCGCCCTCTCCCTGCGGTGGCGGAGTTCCGCGCCGAGCAGGGCGCGAGGAGAGGCGGAGGGATCGAGCTTCTTGGGACCCGGCATGACAACTCCCTGTGACACATGTGCGGTTGTTGGTTCTGCGCCTCTTCCAGGTTAGCGACGCGTTGGACACGCTGGGTATGCATTGTCATTACTCAGCGTGGAAAGGAATGGGCCATGACGATCAAGGAACGGCGCAGGACGGCGGAGGGCAGAGTGCGGGCGGCGGAGGATGTGGTGGCGCGACTGAAGGAGGGTTTCTCGGGGGTCGGGATCACGCTGCCGTCGTTGCGGGTCGACCCGGTGTCGTGTGCGGGGAGCGACCCCGTGTCGCCGCTGGTCGACCTCGGCCGGTGCAACCTCGACACGGCGCTGCGGCTGAGCGTGGTGCTGGAGGAGCAGGGGTTGGCCGGCCATGACGGGTGAGGGGCTTGAGCCGTGCGCGCCCGAGCCGGGGTCGTTCGCGGTGGACACCCGGGACGGGCGGGTGGGGCGCGTGATGGGCAACGTCGGGCCGTACGTCCAACTGCGGGCGCCGGGTGGTGGGGCGGAGTGGGAATGCCCGCCGGAGTCGGTGCGCCCGGCTCCACTGGGGGAGGTGCTGCGGGCCCGGGTCCGGGAGGTCAACAGGGAGGGGAGGCTGCCATGACGGCGTCGGGACGCCGGGTGTGACCTGGCGGTGGATGTACGGAAGGGCGACGCCCCGGAGGGGTGCCGCCCTTCGAAACGGGCCGATGGGGCCCGGTCGACGCTGCTTACGGAGCGGGGACTTCGCGTACGAGCCGCGAAGTCCAGGGGCAGAAGTAGAGGCCGGGCAGGAAGGCGCCGCCGGCCTCGTCGAGGTGGTCCTCGACGTACGGCAGGGTCGCGTCGCAGACCTCGATGGCGTAGTCGAAGAAATGGACCGTCTCCGGGTCGTAGTGGAAGCTCCAGCCCGGGTTGTACGCGGCCGGGCGCTTGATGAGCCTGCCGACGACGTGCTGCTCCTCTTCGGTGGCGCCGCTGACCAGGTCCCTGGCGTGCTGGATCTCGCGCTCCTTCACCAGCTTCACGACGAACCTGCTCCGGGTGATGTCCGTCATCTCGAAGTACGCGGGCGCGACGGCGGCGGTGCGCTGCGCACCGTCGCCGTGCTGGGTGGCCTGGGCCTGCGGGGCCGCGGTGAAGGCGAGCATCGCGACGGCGGCGAGGCTCCCGATCTTGGTGAACATGTGTCGCACGAGGTTCTCCAACGGTGCGTGGCAGACCATGATGATCATGGTCACTCATGACGCAATGTAATGTCGCGAACGCGTAAAGTCATGGTCGGCACTCCCGGGGCCGCTGGAGCGCAGTCAGGAAATTCTCAGGGAGCCCCTGCCAACGTGCCGTTCCATGACAACCGACACGACGGACACGTACGCGCGCCGTGCTGCGGTAGGGATCGAGGCTCACCGAGCTGACGACGGTGCCGGCCCGCGTGGGCGCCTGCCCCTGCCGGGCGGGGGCGTCGACGGGGAAGGCGTACAGCCGCCACGAGCCGGGGCCCCCGGCGTCGGTGAAGGTCTCGGGCCGGCCGGCGAGGCGGGCCGCCCGCGCCTCCAGGCCGGCGGGGGCGGTGGGGGGTTTCTCGATGACCGTGCCGCCCTGGAAGATCCGGACCCGGCGTCCAGGGCCCGGTCCTCGGCCGGCTCCCGAACGACGAGCCGGCCGTCCGGTCGTACGTCCACGGTCGCCGCGACGGCCTCGGCGCGGGTGCGCAGGACATCGTCGGCTGCGCAGGCTTTACAGAGATCTGCCTGAAGATCTGGGGATCCACCAGACCCTTGGCGTCCACGTGGCCCCGATCGGCAAGCTCTAGAGCCCAACGAGGACGGGACCTACAAGCACTCCGATCCGGTGCCGTTCGGGAAGCCGCTCACGCTGCCGGTGCCGTTCGGTACGACGCTCCTCACGGATGAGTTCCCGGTCTGAGCGGACACGATGAGGGCGGCACCCGGTGTCGGGTGCCGCCCTCATCCATGTTCGCGTGCTTCCGGGTCAGACCCCGGCCGGTTCCTTCGCCGGGCTGTCCGGGCCGGGGGTCGGTGACGTCGGGCCGCCCGTTGCCGCGACCGTGGATTCGGCCGGTTCCTGCGAGACGTTGAACTCCGCCAGCAGGTCCTTGCTGAAGCCGAAGAAGTATGTCGCGAGGAACCCGGCGAGGTAGCCGACGAGCAGGCCGCCCGCGTAGATCGCGGCCGTGGTGCCCAGGCCGTGGTTGCCGTCGAGGAGGGGGAACAGGGCCCAGCCGGACGGGCCGATGGCCGTGGAGCCGACCTTGTCGCCGAGCTGGTTGAACAGGCCGATGAAGCCGCCGCCGAACGCACCGCCCACGCATGCCGTGATGAACGGGCGGCCGAGCGGCAGGCTGACGCCGTAGATCAGCGGTTCGCCGACGCCCAGCAGACCGGCCGGGAGGGCGGACTTGATGGTGCGGCGGATCGACTGGTTGCGCGGGAGGCGGAAGTAGACCGCCGCGGCCGCGCCGACCTGGCCGGCGCCCGCCATCGCGAGGATCGGGAGCAGCACGGTGTAGCCCTGCTGCTCGATCAGGGTGGTGTGGATCGGGATGAGCGCCTGGTGCAGGCCCAGCATCACCAGGGGCAGGAAGAGGCCGCCGAGCACGAAGCCCGCGCCCGCGCCGCCGTTGGAGAGCAGCCAGTCGGCGAACGTACCGATGGCGGTGGAGACCTCGCCGGCCACGTACATCAGGCCGAAGATCGTCACCAGGCCGGAGACCAGGACCGTGAGGGTCGGGGTGACCAGTACGTCCAGTGCCTCCGGCACCCAGCGCCGGCACCACTTCTCCACGTACACCGCGAGCACCGCCGCACCGAGTGCGCCCAGCACACCGCCCTGTCCGGGGGAGAGCTTCTGGCCGAACGCCTCGATGTTCGCGACGCCCGGGAAGACGATGATCGCGGCGACCGCACCGCCCAGGATCGGCGTACCGCCGAACTCCTTCGCGGTGTTGTAGCCGACGAACACGGCGATCAGTGCCATGAAGCCGGACGCCATCGCGGCCAGGGCGGGGGTGACCGAGGCCAGCCAGCCCAGGTTCACCAGCAGGCCGTTGAGGCCGGCGATGATGCCGCAGCCGATGAGCGCGGGGATCAGCGGGACGAAGATGTTCGCGATCCGGCGCAGGAACAGCTTGAACGGGGTGGAGTTCTTAGCCTTGCGCGCCGCCTTCATCGCGGCACCCTGGGCGGCCAGTTCGTCCGCCGAAGCGGAGTCGGAGGCGGGGGCCGCGGCGGTTTCGGCGGGGGCCGGTCGGGGCGCTGTTGCCCTGCCCTCCTCCACCAGCCGTTCGAACTCCGGCGTGACCCGGGCGACGGTGCCGGGGCCGAGGACGATCTGGTACGTGTCGTCCTCGACCACACCCATGACGGCGGGGACCGCCTTGAGGGCCTCGTCGTCGACGAGCGAGCGGTCGTGCAGGCCCAGCCGGAGCCGGGTCATGCAGTGGGCGATGGAGCTGACGTTCGCGGCGCCACCGACGAGCGGCAGGATCGCGGCGGCGGTGGCGCGGTTCTTGTCTTCTGTTGCCATGGTGCGTGGTGCCTTGCTGTGCGGGGGTGCGGAGGTGGAGCCGGTGGGTCAGGTGGTGCGGGGGGCGGCGGCGAGGGCGGCCCGGAGGTGGCCCTCGGACGCGGTCAGCAGGGCGGCGGCGGTGGGGCCGTCGACCTGGCCGAGGATGGTGAGGATGGCGTTCTTCACCTCGCCGTCGGTCGCGGCGAGGGCGGCCTCGATCTCCTCGTCGGACGCCCCGGTGGCGAGCGAGACGATCCGGCGGGAGCGGGCGCGCAGCTTCTCGTTGGAGGCGCGGACGTCGACCATCAGATTCCCGTACGTCTTGCCGAGCCGGATCATCGTGATCGTCGAGAGCATGTTGAGGACGAGCTTCTGGGCCGTGCCCGCCTTGAGCCGGGTGGAGCCGGTGAGCAGCTCCGGGCCGACGACGACCTCGATGCCGTGGTCCGCCGCGGTGCCCAGCGCGGAGTCCGCGTTGCAGGACAGTCCGATGGTCAGCGCGCCCTTCCGGCGGGCGTGTTCGACGGCCCCGATCGCGTACGGCGTACGGCCGGAGGCGGAGATGCCGACCACGGTGTCGTCGGCGGTGAGCTCCAGGGCGTCGAGGTCGGCGGCGGCCAGCTCCTTGCTGTCCTCGGCGCCTTCCACGGCCTTGACCATGGCGGTCGGGCCGCCCGCGATCAGGCCGACGACCTCGGAGGGGTCGGTGTTGAAGGTGGGCGGGCACTCGCTGGCGTCGAGCACGCCGAGCCGGCCGGCGGTGCCCGCGCCCGCGTAGATCAGCCGGCCGCCGCGGGCCATGCGTTCCGCGGTGCCGTCGATGGCGGCGGCTATCTCGGGCAGCCGGGCGCCCACGGCGGCCGGGACGGACTGGTCCTCGCCGTTCATGATGCGGGCGATCTCAAGCGTGCCGAGGCGGTCGATCTCGGCGAGCTCGGGCCGGAACGCCTCGGTGGTGAGCGTCGCGAGCTGGGCGCGCAGCTCCCCGTAACCGTCGGAGGCGGTGGGGTCGGCGTCGGTGGTGGAGGTCATGGAGGGCGGCTCTGCTTTCTCGGTCTCGTACGGTTCCGCGGGTGCGGGTGCGGGTGCGGGTGCGGGGGATGCGGGCCGGTCAGCGGGGGCGTGGGGTGTGGCGGTGGGCCAGCGCCTCGTAGGAGGCGGCGAGGGCCGGTGCGGCCGTCTCGTACGTGCGCTGCGCGACGCCTATGAACAGGCAGTCGACGACGAGGAGCTGGCTCGTACGGCTCGACATGGCGGCGGGCCGCAGCTCGCTCTCCCGGGCGGTGGACGTGGTCAGTACGTGGTCGGCGTACTGCGAGACCGGGCCGTCGGGGCGACCGGTGATCGCGATCGTCGTCGCACCGCGGTCGAAGGCGACCCGCAGCGGCTCGATGACGTCGACCGTGGAGCCGGAGTGCGTGATCGCGATGGCCACATCGCCGGAGCGGAGCTGCACGGCGTTGGTCACCGCGAGGTGCGGGTCCGTGTGGGAGTGCGCGATCAGGCCGATACGGGCCAGCTTCTGCGCGAGGTCCTGGCCGACGAGGGAGGAGGCGCCCACGCCGTAGATGTCGATCCGCCGGGCGGTGGCGGCGGCGGCCACGGCGGCACCGAGCTGGACGGTGTCGAGCCCCGCGGCGGTGTCGGCGAGGGTCTGCTGCTCGTCGTACGCCAGCTTGGCGACCACGTCGGCGATCGGGTCGTCGACCGCTATGTCGGCCGTGACGGAGGGGGCCCGGCCGGACTGCTGGTGCGCGGCGAGCCCGGCGAGGGCCAGGCGCAGATCGCGGTAGCCGGGGTAGCCGAGGAGGCGGGCCGTGCGGACCACGGTCGCCTCGCTGGTGCCGGTGAGCTCGGCGAGACCGGTGACCGTCAGGGCAGCGCAGCCGGCCGGGTCACCGGCGACGGTCTCGGCGACACGCTGCATGGAACGGGTCATGGACGGCGCGAGCGTACGAACCTTGGCCGCGAGGGCCGCCGGGGCGGGCGGTGAGTCAGCGCTGAAACTTTCCTTCAGGTCATGGGTCACCTTTGAAAGATATTTTCAACCGGGTTGCCCGTCAACCCCCTTTGGTCCCTGCCTCCGACATCCCCGGCCCCTGCCTCCGACCGCCCTGGTCCCGGCCTCCGACAGCGCGGAAACGGCTGCGACGGGCGCGCGAGGCGGGTTCGTGGGCGGGGTGACAATGGGCCCATGGAGATGAACCCCTTGGAACAGGCGTTGCACACGGCCCGTGCGCTGGTCATGGCCGATCTCGCCGCAGGTGACGTCGCCGAGGCCGGAATCGTCTCGCTGGTCGAGGACGCGGTGACACATCGCCGCTGGTGGGTCGAGCAGTGGCCCGACGGTGCCGCGTTCGTGGTCGGTCTCGTCGCCCAGGACGTGCAGGACGCCCTGCTCGAACGGTACGGGCGCTGGCCGCTCTGCCCGGTCTGTGACGCGGGCGACCCGCACGCCCTCGACGTCGAACCCGAACTGGGCCCGGACCCGCACTGGGTGTGCACCAAGGCCGCGGTGGCCGTGGCACCGGTCGGTTCGCTGAGCGGGATACTGCGGCGGTGACCGTCTACATCGACCCGCCCGAGTGGCCGGGGCACGGGCGACTCTGGTCGCACCTGGTCAGCGATGTCTCCTTCGAGGAGCTGCACGCCTTCGCGGCGTCCATCGGCTGCCCGCCGCGCGCGTTCGAGCGGGACCACTACGACGTACCGGAGACGCGGTACGCGGACGCGGTGCGGGCCGGGGCGAAGGAGGTCGGCTCGAAGGAGCTCGTCCGCCGGATCACGGAGGCGGGGCTGCGGCGGCCCAAGGGACGGCCCGCCCCCGCCAACTGAAGCGGAGTGCCGGGGGCGCGGGCGGCGGGGGCAGAGGTGCCGGGCGGCGTCAGCCGGCGGACGTGCCCGCGTCCGTGTACACCTCCGCCAGGGACGCGCCGTCCTGCACGGGCGCACCGTCCTTCACGGACGCCCCCGACGCCACCACGGCGGGCGAGCCCGTCACCCGTCGCGACCTGCTCCCGCCCTGGAGCCGCAGCGAGAACACCACGGCCGCCAGCGCCAGTACCGTCATCGCCGCCCCGGCCCACGCGGTCGCCGCGAAACCGAGGTCCGCGTCGATGACCGTGCCGCCCAGCCAGGGGCCGCCCGTGTTGCCCAGGTTGAAGGCGGCCGTCGTCGTCGCGCCGGCCAGCGTCGGGGCGGCGCCCGCGACATTGAACATCCGGGCGTTCAGCGCCGGGGCCGTGTAGAACGCCGAAAGGCCCAGCAGGAACGAGAGCCCGACCGCAGCGACCTGGTTCGACGCGAACAGCGCCAGCGCGATCAGGAAGACCGTCGAGGCCGCGATACCGCTCATCAGCACCCCGAAGAGATGCGCGTCCGCGACCCGGCCGCCGATCGTCGTACCGACCAGCGCCCCGATCCCGAACAGCGCGAGCACCGTCGGCACCCAGCCCGAGTCCAGCCCGGCGACATCCGTCAGCAGCGGGGCCAGATAGCTGAACGCGCAGAAGACCCCGCCCGCGGCGAGCGCCGTGATCACGATCGACAGCCACACCTGCCGGTCCCGGTAGATGCTCATCTCCTGCTTGAGCCGCGGCTTCTGCTCCGGCAGCGGAATGCGCGGAATCAGCGTCGTCACCCCGACCAGCGCCACGGCGGACGCCGCGCCCACGGCCCAGAACGCCGACCGCCAGCCGAGGTTCTCACCGAGGAACGCGCCCAGCGGCACACCCAGCACATTGGCGATCGACAGACCGCCGATCATCACGGCCATCGCACGGGCCCGCGAGTTCACCGGCACCATCGCGATGGCGACCGCAGCCCCCACCGCCCAGAACCCGGCACAGGCGAACGCGCTCACCACCCGGGACGCGAAGAGCACCTCGTACGTCGGAGCCAGCGCGCCCGCGACCTGACCGAGGCCGAAGACGGAGATCAGGGCGATCAGCGTGGTGCGGCGCGGCAGCCGGAGCGTGGCCACGGCGAGCAGCGGGGCGCCGATCACCATGCCGATCGCGAAGGCGGATATGAGGAGTCCGGCGCGGGGGATCGACACGTTCATGTCGTCGGCGATGGGCGGCAGCAGCCCGGAGAGCATGAACTCGCTGGTTCCCAGGGCGAAGACCGAGAGACCCAGGATGTATACGGCCAGGGGCATGCGAGAGCGGCGAGCGGCAGAGTCGGGCATGACAGCTGCCAACAGCGATCGGGCCCCGCGCATTCCCCGCTGCCGCGGGCCAGGGCCTGTCCTAGTGGCTGAGCAGCTCCAATTCGGTCATCAGGTTCTGCCGCGCCCGCGGCTCCCAGTGCTCCGCCCCGTGCGGCGTACGGAACAGCCGCGGCAGCCCGAGCAGCTGACGCAGCACCGTCGCCCGCCCCTCCCGGAACGCGTCGTCGGGCACGAAGCCGTACTCCTCGCGCACCTGCGCCGCGTACGCCGCGTACTTCCCCGGGGAGGCCGCGAGGATCGCCAGATCCGCGTCGCAAAGAACCTCGCCGTTGGCGTCGCCGTCCGCCGGGTCGTGGGTGACGGTGAGCCGTACGAGACGGGCCACCTCGGCCGTGACACCGTCCGGTACGCCTGCTTCCGGCAGGGCGCGCTCGGCCAGCGCCGCGCTGCGCTCCTCGTTCTCGGACCGGTCGGGCCGGTACACCGCGTCGTGGAACCAGGCGGCGAGGCGTACCGCGTCCGCGTCGGCCGCGTACCCGGCGAGCGTGTCGATGTGATCGAGCACCGCGACCAGGTGCGCGGTGGTGTGGTACCGCCGCTGCGGCTCGGCCCAGCGGGCCAGCAGGTTGTCGGCGTACGGCGCCGGAGCGGGGCCGTCGGCCCCGCTCCGGGCGCGGGTGAGCGCCTCCTGCCAGCGCTCACGGAGGGAGTCGTCGGTACGGTCCGCCCCGGGGGCACCGTTCGCACGCGAGCTGTCGGTCATGGGACGACCCTAGCTCGGGGTCGGACGGTCTCGGGGGGCTCCGCGACCTGCCTGTGCGGTCGGCCCTGCCGACCATGTCGGCCGCCTTGCCCGGTCCCCTGACTGTCGGGCGTACGTGCTCGGTCGACCCGCCGAGTGGTCGGCGGAACGGCCGGTCACCGTATGGTCGTCCCTGCCCCCGAGCCGAGCGACACCATTCGTTGTTGGATTGTCAGATAATCGCTAATGTGCGCCCGTGACGGATCTGATGAGTCCAGACAATCCGGTGGATCTCAACGCGGACCTCGGTGAAGGGTTCGGGAACTGAACCCTCACCGACGACGTGCTGCTCGACTGCGTCACCAGCGCCGATGTCGCCCGTGGCTTCCGCGCGAGCCCGGAACCACGGTGCTGGCCCGCCAGGCCCGCGGGGCGCTGGAAGAGGCGGGCGCTGGCGTACGGGCGTGTGTGTGAGCGGGGACGGATTCGGTGCCGAGGTGCTGGTGCTGCCCGTTGGCCGGGAGGCGCTGCTCGTCGAGCTGTCCTCCGGCGAGCATGCCGAGGCCTTCCACGCCGAGTTGTTGCGCCGCCACGCGCGCGGTGAACTGCCCGCCATAAGGGAGATTGTGCCTGGTGCACGAAGCGTGCTGCTCGACGGTATCGCGGACCATACGCGTCAGGCGCGGGTGCAGTTCGCTCGCGAACTCACATCCTGGCGGACACCGCCGCTGCGGCGTGGGACCGGGGACGCGGTCGAGATCCCTGTCGTCTACGACGGGCCGGATCTCGCCGAGGTCGCCACAGCGTGGGGCGTCGGCGTCGACGAGGTGCCGGGCATTCATGCCGGTACGGAGTTCCGGGTGGCGTTCTGTGGGTTTGCGCCCGGCTTCGGCTATCTGACCGGACTGCCCGGTCACCTTCATGTGCCGCGGCGGGCGACTCCGCGCACGAAGGTTCCGGCGGGGGCGGTGGCTCTTGCGGGGCCGTACACCGGGGTCTACCCGCGCGCGTCGCCCGGCGGGTGGCAGCTCATCGGGCGGATGCCGGACCCCGAGGAGCTGTGGGACGCGGCACGGGAACCGGCGGCGTTGCTGAGGCCCGGCGCGCGGGTGCGGTTCGTGGTGGCGGGGGCGGCAGGGGTGGCGGAGTGATCGAGGCGACGGATGCCCTCGACGTGGTCCGGGCCGGGGCGCTGACCACCGTGCAGGACGCGGGACGGGTCGGCTGGGCACACCTCGGGGTGCCGAGGGCCGGCGCACTGGACGCACCGGCCCTCCGCCTCGCCAACCGGCTGGTCGGCAACACGGCGGACGCGGCGGTACTGGAGACCACGGTCACCGGGTGTGCGGTAAGGCCGAGACGTTCCACGGTGGTTGTGGTGGGGGGTGCCGCGTGCCGGGTCACGGTGGACGGGCGACCGGTGGCATGGGGCGTCCCCGTTCCCGTACCGGCGGGGGCGGTGCTCGACGCCGGTCCGGCGGAGGGCGGCCTGCGGAGCTATCTGGCGTTCCGCGGCGGCCTGGTGCCGGAGCCGGTGCTCGGCAGTCGGTCGGCGGATCTGCTGTCCGGGCTGGGACCGGCGCCGCTGCGGGACGGGGACGTGGAGCCGCTGGGGATGCCTGCGGGGCCCGTTCCGCTGGCGCCGGACGTCGTGCCGTGGCCGGGGGCGCCGACCGAACTCGTCCTGCCGGTGCAGCTGGGGCCACGTCATACCTGGTTCACGGACGCGGCGTTGCGGACTCTCGCCACCGCCGCGTACAGGGTGTCGCCGCACAGCAACCGCATCGGGCTGCGGACGGAGGGGCCCGCGCTGGAACGTGCGCGGGAGGGGGAGCTGCCGAGCGAGGGCATGGTGCTGGGGGCCATCCAGATACCGCCGGACGGGCGGCCGGTGGTGTTCCTCAACGACCATCCGACGACCGGGGGATACCCGGTCGTCGGTGTCGTGCACGAAACCGCACTCGCGGGCGCGGCACAGGCGGTGCCGGGAACCCGGGTGCGGTTTCGTGCGGACGGGCTGAGAGCCGGCGCTACGAAGCCGCCCTGAACCCCCGCAGCCGCAGCGAGTTGCCGACCACGAAGACCGACGAGAACGCCATCGCGGCGCCCGCGATCATCGGGTTGAGCAGCCCGGCCGCGGCGAGCGGCAGAGCGGCCACGTTGTAGGCGAAGGCCCAGAACAGGTTCGTACGGATGGTGCCGAGGGTCTTGCGCGACAGCCGGATGGCGTCCGCCGCGGCCCGCAGGTCGCCGCGCACCAGCGTCAGGTCACCGGCCTCGATCGCGGCGTCCGTGCCGGTCCCCATCGCCAGGCCCAGATCGGCCTGGGCGAGGGCCGCCGCGTCGTTGACGCCGTCACCGACCATGGCGACCGAACGGCCCTCCGCCTGGAGGCGCTTGACGACGTCGACCTTGTCCTCCGGCATGACCTCCGCGTACACCTTCTCGATCCCGACCTCGGCCGCGACCGCCTCGGCCACCGCCCGGTTGTCGCCGGTGAGCAGGATCGGGGTGAGGCCCAGGGCCCGCAGCCGCTCGATGGCCTCCGCGCTGGTGTCCTTCACCGCGTCGGCGACTTCGAGCACCGCCCGTGCCTCGCCGTCCCAGGCGACCGCGATGGCGGTCCGGCCCGCGGCCTCCGCCTCGGCCTTGCGCCGGGCCAGCTCCACCGGCAGGTGGATCTCCCACTCGGCGAGCAACTGCTCACGGCCGACGAGGACGGCGTGTCCCTCGACGATGCCCTGGACGCCGAGGCCGGCGATGTTGGTGAAGTCCTCGGGGGTGGGCAGGGGTGCGCCGGTGCGTTCGGCGGCTCCGGCGGCGACGGCCTGGGCGATGGGGTGTTCGGAGGAGTGTTCGAGTGCGCCGGCGAGGCGCAGTACGTCGTTCTCGGTGGTGTTGTCGGCGGTGTGGACGTCGAGCAGGGTCATGCGGCCGGTGGTGACGGTGCCGGTCTTGTCGAGGACGATGGTGTCGACGCGGCGGGTGGTCTCCAGGACTTCGGGGCCCTTGATCAGGATGCCGAGCTGGGCGCCGCGGCCGGTGCCGACCATGAGGGCGGTGGGGGTGGCGAGGCCCAGGGCGCAGGGGCAGGCGATGATCAGTACGGCCACGGCGGCGGTGAACGCGGCGGTCAGGCCCGCGCCGTTGCCGAGCCAGAAGCCGAGCGTGCCGAGCGCCAGGGCGATGACGACGGGTACGAAGACGGCGGAGATCCGGTCGGCGAGGCGCTGGGCCGCCGCCTTGCCGTTCTGGGCGTCCTCGACGAGCTTCGCCATCCGGGCCAGCTGGGTGTCGGCGCCGATCCGGGTGGCCTCGACGACGAGCCGGCCGCCCGCGTTGAGCGTGGCCCCGGTGACGGAGTCGCCGACGCCGACCTCCACGGGCACGGACTCGCCGGTCAGCATCGAGGCGTCCACGGCCGAGGCACCCTCGACGACGGTGCCGTCGGTGGCGATCTTCTCGCCGGGGCGGACCAGGAACCGGTCCCCGACCTGGAGGTCGGCGGTCGGCACGGTCACCTCACGGCTGCCGCGCAGCACGGTCACTTCCTTGGCGCCGAGTTCGAGCAGCGCCTTGAGGGCCGCGCCCGCCTTCCGCTTCGAGCGGGCCTCGAAGTAGCGCCCGGCCAGGATGAACGCGGTGACTCCGGCTGCGGCCTCCAGGTAGATGTTCCCGGCGCCGTCGCTCCGCCCGATGGTCAGCTCGAACGGGTGCGTCATGCCGACCATGCCCGCCGTGCCGAAGAACAGCGCCCACAGCGACCACAGGAACGCGGCCGAGGTGCCGACCGAGATCAGCGTGTCCATCGTCGCCGCGCCGTGCCGGGCGTTGGTGAACGCGGCCTTGTGGAACGGCCAGGCGGCGTACGTGACGACGGGGGCCGTCAGCGTCAGCGAGAGCCACTGCCAGTAGTCGAACTGGAGCGCAGGGATCATCGACATCGCGATCACCGGCACGGCGAGCGCGACGGCGGTCAGCAGCCGCTGCCGCAGCGGACGCAGCTCGTCGGTCTCCGTGGTCCCGGAGGCGTCCTCCTCGGTGCGTACCGGGGGAGCGGGCTCGTGCGCCGTGTAGCCGGTCTTCTCGACGGTGGCGATCAGGTCCTGTACGGAGATGTCCTCGCCCCGGTAGCTGACCTTGGCCTTCTCGGTCGCATAGTTGACGGTGGCTTCGACGCCGTCCATCCGGTTGAGCTTCTTCTCGATGCGGGCCGCGCAGGAGGCGCAGGTCATGCCACCGATCGCGAGCTCGACCTCTGCGGCGGTGCCGGTGCCGGTTGTGGCGGTGTGCGCGGACACGGTGTCCTCCCTGGCGGTGACGGTGATACCCCTAGGGGGTATGCATTGCTGACTCAGGTATACCCCCCTCCCCTATGAAACGCAAGGGCGGATGTGCCGCCCGGGTCCGCACCGTGCGCGTTCGATCACCCGATGTGCGCCCGACCTCACGTATCTTCACCTGGCATTGAGGCTGCATCCTCGGTGTACCGACCCGTAGGCTGGCCATTGGACTAGACCTATTGATGCTTCCTGGAGGATTGGGATCCCATGAGCAACCGTGCAGTCCTGGAGGTGATCGCTCTCGACGCGGAGGACGCGGTCGCTGCCCAGGCGGGTGGTGCGGACCGGCTTGAGCTGGTCACCGACATGGCGGCGGACGGCCTGACCCCGTCCTGTGCGACCTTCGCGGAGATCCGGGCGGCGGTGGACATTCCGCTGCGGGTGATGCTCAGGGTGGCGGACGGCTTCGCGGCCGGCGACATCGAGGTGCTCGTGGCCAAGGCGCGCGAGCTGCGCGCGGAGGGCGCCGAGGAGTTCGTCCTCGGCTTCCTCGACGCCGAGGGCCGGCCGGACCTGGTCGCCGTCGAACGCCTCGTCGCCGAGCTGGACGGCTGCCACTGGACCTTCCACCGCGCGATCGACCGGGCCGCCGACCGGGACGCCCTGCGCAAGCAGCTGGCGGACCTGCCCGGCCTGGACACGTACCTCACCGCCGGTTCGGCGAAGGGCGTCGACGACGGCATCCCGACGCTGCTGGTCGAGGCGGCGCGCAAGGGCGAGCCCGGCTACGAGTCGCAGATCCTGGTGGGGGGCGGCCTCCGGCTGGACCACCTGCCGGAGCTGCTGGACGCGGGCATCGACGCCGTGCACATCGGCGGCGCGGCGCGCCCGCTCGGGTGGTCGGGGCCGGTGGACGCGGCGGCGGTGCGGGAGTGGCGGACGGTGCTCGACGCGTAGCGGGGCGGGGTGAGGTGGGCGGGGGCGAGTCGGGGCGGGGCGGGTGGTCGCCTGCGGCGGGCCTGTTCCCCTACCCGCCCCTTCCCGTAACCGGGGGCTCCGCTCCTCAAACGCCGGAGGGGCTGGGATGTCCGCCGACAGGGCTGGGTTTCGCCAGCTCATCCGGCAGGTCCGCCGCGTGCACCACCGTCAGGCCCGACACCGCACGCGTCAGCGCCACGTACAGGCGGCGCAGGCCCGTTCGTTCGTCCGGCTCGCCGTCCACCACCGCGGCCGGTTCGTCCAGTACCACGTAGTCGTACTCCAGGCCCTTCGCCAGCGACGCCGGGACCAGGGTCAGGCGGGACTCGGCGGTCGTCTCCTCGCCGGGGGAGAGGTACGCGTGCCCGGCCGCGGTCAGGGCCTCCGCCAGCACGGGGACCCGGGCGTCGGCCGCGATCAGGCCGATCGAGCCCTCCCGCGTCAACGACTCCTCGCACGCTGCGAGCACCGCCGCGTCCAGCTCCGCCGGGCCGGCCACCCGCCGCACCTCCAGCGAACCCGGCGACTCACGCACCGACTCCACCGCCGCGAGGCCCGGCGAGATCACCGGCAGCAGCCTGGAGGCGTACGCGATCACCTCGCGCGGTACACGGAAGCCCGCCGTCAGCTCCTCCACCACCGCGTCCGACTTGCCGAGATGGTGCAGCGCCTGCGCCCAGCTCTCCGTCGACCACGGCGTCGTGCCCTGCGCGAGGTCGCCGAGCACCGTCGCCGAACCGGTCGTGCAGCGGCGGCCCACCGCCCGGTACTGCATGGGGGACAGGTCCTGCGCCTCGTCGAGCACCACATGGCCGAGCGAGTGCGTACGCGCCACCAGATCGCTCGCCTCGTCGATCAGCACCGCGTCCGCCGCCGACCACTTGGCCGACTTCACGCTCCTCGCAGGCTTCGTCCACAGGATGGTCTTCTGCTCGTCCTCGGTCAGCAGCCCCTCCGCGTGGGCGGCCAGGAACTCCGCGTCGACGAGCAGCCGCAGCACCAGCTTCGCCGGGTCGACGGCCGGCCAGATCGCCTTCACGGCCGCCTTCACGGCGGGGTTGCGGGCCACCGCGTTCTGCACCCGGTCGTCGGGGGCCTCGCCGGCCTCCTCCATCCGGACCAGGACGGAGTGCGCGATGCGCTGCGGAAGCGCGTCGTGGGCGGCCCCGTACCGCATGTCGCGGGCCAGCAGCTCGGTGACCATCTCCTCCAGCTCGTACGCGGGTACCCGCCAGCGCCGCGAACCGCGCACCACCACGACCGGCTCCTTCGGGAGCGTCACATGCGAACGGATCGCCCGGCGCAGCACCTGGGCCATCCGGGCGTCGCCCTTGACGACGGCGGCGGCCGCCGTGTCCGTGCCGCGCACCTCGATGCCGGCCGCCACCAGATCGTCGACGGTCGCCTGCTTCACCGCCAGCTCACCGAGGGCCGGCAGCACCTGCTCGATGTACTGGAGGAAGGACCGGTTCGGCCCGATGACCAGCGTGCCGGTACGGGCCAGCCGCTCGCGGTGCGCGTACAGCAGATACGCCACCCGGTGCAGGCCGACGGCCGTCTTTCCGGTGCCGGGGCCACCCTGCACGCACACCGTCCCGCCGAGCTCGCTGCGGACGATCTCGTCCTGCTCGGGCTGGATCGTCGCGACGATGTCCCGCATCGGACCGACACGCGGCCGCTCGATCTCCGCCTGGAGGAGCCTGCTGGTCTGCTCGGCCTCGGCGGGGTCGGTGAGGTGCTCGTCCTCGTACGCGGTCAGCTCACCGCCGGTGTACCCGAAGCGGCGGCGCTGCCCGACGTCCTGCGGGTCCTTCCTGGAGGCCCGGTAGAACGGCTGCGAAACGGGCGCGCGCCAGTCGATGACCATCGGGTCGCCGTCGGCATCGTGGACATGGCGGCGCCCGATGTAGAACTGCTCTCCCTCAGCGCCCTCGGCCTGCTCGGCACCGACCCGGTGCAGATAGTCCAGGCGGCCGAAGAAGAGCGGGGTGTGGGCGAGATCGGCGAGCGACTTGATGCGCTCGTCGATCTGGGCCTGCAGGACGGCCGCGTTGACCCAGTTCGCGGTGACATCGCGGATGTCCAGGGCCTGGGCGTCCTCGCGCATGGCGCGCAACGCGGCGCGGGACGCGGTGAGATGGGCGCGTTCGTGACCCAGGGGATCGGTGGTGGTGTCGCTCTCGGGTTCGTGCGCGGGCACGGTGTTGCCTCCGGCTTTTCAACGCAGGACGGCGGACCGCGCCTCGTCCCGGTCGTGCTCGGGGGCGATGCGGTCCGCTCGGGGATCGATCACGGGTACGCACAGCAGGTGCGCGTACGGCTGTCGGCCGGTTTCCGTCCGGTCGGCGGCGCTCCCCCGGCTGCCGGCGCGGGCCCTTGCGGGCCGCCGGTACCACGGTGCGGGAGGCGGGCAGACCGGCGATTGTATCGACCGAGCCCGTCGGGGGCGAACGAATAAACCGCCGGGTCCATCCCGTAGGGGACGGCATGCGACCGCAGACCTACCCGTGCCGCCGCCGGATTCCACCCGCGGGCCGATGCCCGCACGGGCCGGGCGCAGGACCATGGAAGACATGAGCACAGTCCTCCTGAACCCCCGCAGGACCGGCCCCGCGCACGGCGCGACCGCGGCCACCGGTCATCACCGCACCCACCGTGTCGGCGACGCGGTCCGCGCCGTCAAGGTCTTCGTCCGCGCCGCGTTCGGCGTGGTCGTGCTCGGCGAGTACGCGGAGGAGGCGGGCGTCCGCCGCCGCGACCGCTGAGCACGACCACGCCGGCCGTCGGTCAGCCGCCGCGACCGCTGAGCCCGCGCCGGTCGGCCGCAGGTCAGCTGTCGGTCAGCAGTTCGTCCGCGTCCACGATCCGGTACGCGTACCCCTGCTCGGCCAGGAACCGCTGGCGGTGCGCCGCGAAGTCCTGGTCGATCGTGTCGCGTGCGACCACCGAGTAGAACCGCGCCTCGTGCCCGTCCGCCTTCGGCCGCAGCACCCGGCCGAGCCGCTGCGCCTCCTCCTGGCGCGAGCCGAACGTCCCCGAGACCTGAATGGCGACGGTCGCCTCCGGCAGGTCGATCGAGAAGTTCGCGACCTTCGAGACCACCAGGACCTTGAGTTCGCCCTCCCGGAACGCGTCGAAGAGCTTCTCGCGCTGGGCGTTGCTCGTCTCGCCCTTGATCACCGGGGCGTTCAGATGCTCACCCAGCTCGTCGAGTTGGTCGATGTACTGCCCGATGACCAGGGTCTGCTCGCCGCGGTGCTTGCGCACCAGCGCCTCCGTCACCTCCCGCTTCGTCGCGGTCGTCGCACAGAACCGGTACTTCTCCTCGGTCTCGGCGGTCGCGTACGCCAGGCGCTCCGAGTCCGTCAGATTGACCCGCACCTCGACACAGTCGGCCGGTGCGATGTAGCCCTGCGCCTCGATCTCCTTCCACGGGGCGTCGAACCGCTTGGGCCCGATCAGCGAGAAGACGTCCGACTCGCGGCCGTCCTCACGCACCAGCGTCGCGGTGAGGCCGAGCCGCCGCCGGGCCTGGAGATCGGCGGTGAACTTGAAGACGGGCGCGGGCAGCAGATGTACCTCGTCGTAGATCACCAGCCCCCAGTCCCGGGAGTCGAAGAGCTCCAGGTGCGGGTAGACGCCCTTGCGACGGGTCGTCAGCACCTGGTAGGTGGCGATGGTGACCGGCCGGATCTCCTTGCGCGTACCGCTGTACTCGCCGATCTCGTCCTCGGTCAGCGAGGTCCGCCGCACCAGCTCGTGCTTCCACTGCCGGGCCGAGACCGTGTTCGTCACCAGGATCAGCGTGGTCGCCTTGGCCTGGGCCATGGCACCGGCCCCGACCAGCGTCTTCCCCGCACCACAGGGCAGTACGACGACACCCGATCCGCCGTGCCAGAACCCCTGGACGGCCTGCTTCTGGTACGGCCGCAGCGCCCAGCCGTCCTCGGCCAGCTCGATGGGGTGCGCCTCGCCGTCGACGTAACCCGCGAGGTCCTCGGCCGGCCAGCCCAGCTTCAGCAGCGTCTGCTTGATCTGCCCGCGCTCGGACGGGTGCACCGCCACGGTGTCCGGGTCGATCCGCGCCCCGACCAGCGGCTGCACCTTCTTGGAGCGGAGGATCTCCTCCAGCACGGGCCGGTCGGTGGAGGTCAGCACCAGGCCGTGCACCGGATGCCTGGAGAGGGTGAGGCGGCCGTACCTGGCCATCGTCTCGGCGATGTCGACGAGCAGCGCGTGCGGAACGGGATAACGCGAGTACTGCACGAGCGCGTCGACGACCTGCTCGGCGTCGTGCCCGGCGGCCCGCGCGTTCCACAGCCCGAGCGGGGTCAGCCGGTAGGTGTGGATGTGCTCGGGCGCGCGCTCCAGCTCGGCGAAGGGCGCGATGGCCCGACGGCAGGCGTCGGCCTGGTCGTGGTCGACTTCGAGGAGCAGTGTCTTGTCGCTCTGGACGATGAGGGGTCCGGTCACGCGCGTCGGCCCTTTCTGCTGCGGGGACGGCCGGATACAGCCGTGGACGGCCGGTACCGGCCAAACGTCCAGTGTGCCGCATCCGGGCGCGGTGGTGCTGGGTGCGGGGCCGCCGGTCAGTCCGCCCGGCGGCTGCCCCGCCCCTCGGGGAGCCGGCCCAGGTGTACGGCGCGGTGGGCGGTCTGCGCCAGTTGCCGGACGTCCTCGGTGAAGGTGTCGATGCGGATCCTGCGTCCGTCGTTCAGAGTGATGTCGCAGGTGAAGCCCATGCCGCGGGCCTCGGCCAGGGGCCGGCCGTCCGCGCCGTGCGCGCCGACGGACGCGATGTCCTGCCACGGGATCAGCGTGGCGGTGCCCGCCACGCGGTGGGTCAGCCCCCGCTCGTGGACGTCGAAGCACTGCTCACGGGTACGGAACCCCTGGACCAGTCGCCAGATCCCCAGGCCCAGCCCCACCAGCCCGACGCCGAGCAGCAGGCCGGCCAGCTCCGGCGCCCCCTCGGTGGTGCCGATCGACGCGACGGCCACCGGCACCCCGAAGGCCATGCCCACCGCTCCGACGACAAGCATGATTCCGGCGTGCCGCAGCCGTCTGCCCCCGTCGGTACGGTGCTCACGGACGAATCCCCCCAGCTGCCTGGCCGCATCGGTGCGCCGCATGACATCCCCCTCCAGCGTCGTGGACACGACAGAGTGTGCCCTTTCATCGGCCGACCCACCCCCGATTCGCACACACTGCCGCGCCCGGCGGTGGCCGATGAGGACGGGGATGCGTTGAGGGTCAGGCCGTCGCGTCGTCCGCCAGTTCGGCGACGCCGGTGATGCGGTGCAGCGGGTACGTGCGGACCTCGTCCGCCGTGTGGTCGTACGCAGTGACGAAGCCGCCCTCGACCCGCACCGGGGCGATGACGCGCTGGCTGGCGGCGCCGTCCGCGTTCACATAGCCGATCCAGAGCGCCGATCCGGTCATCGCGGCGGCCTGGACGGTGGCGAGGGTCTCGGCGGAGGTCGTACGGGGCAGGGCGCCGGGCGTGGCCGTGGGGGCGCCGGGTGATTCCGGGGCGTCCTTGCGGACCACCGTGGCCGCCGTGTCCCCGGCGCGGATCGCCCGTACCGCCGCGCCGAGCAGGGTGTCGTCCGGCACCGGAGGGCCCTCGGGCACCGGGACGGGGGCCGTGCGGGGCGGGGTGCGGAGGGCGCCCGCGCGGGTGATCAGGACGTCGCCCTCGGCGGACTCGGCGGCCGGGGCGTAGCCCATCTCGCGCAGCCCTTCGAGCAGGGAGGCCGGGTCGACCTGGGCGGCCAGGGCGGTCGGCGCGAGCCGGCGCAGCCGCAGGGTGACCGAGCGCTTGTCGGCGAGGATCTCGTTCAGCACGGCCTCGTCGTCGCAGCGCACGTACGAGGAGGCGGCGCCGATCCGCAGATGGCCGTGGCGGCGGGCGACGTCGTCGATGAGATAGCTGAGCGGCTGCGGGACGGGCGTGCGGCTGTGGGCGGCGAGGAAGGCGTGCAGATCGGCCGCGGACTGCCCGGCGTCCAGGGCGCGGCGTACGGAGCCGGGGGTGAAGCGGTAGACCGTCGCGCCGCCCTTCGACTCGATGTCCGCGAGGGCGGAGAGCATGTCGGCCAGCGGGCGTTCCAGCGGGCCGGGGGCGACGGCGGTGAGGTCGGCCTGGAGCAGGACGTGGTCCAGCGGCTCCGGGATGAGGGGCGCGAGCAGCGCGGCGGCCTCGGCCGGTCCGGCGTCGAGCAGGGCGCGGGTGTGCGTGGCGAGCGCGCCGCGGCCGGTGATGCCGAGGAGCTCGGACTCGTTGAGCGTCCACAGGGCGAGCCGGGACCGCAGATCGGTGGTGTCCCCGGCGGAGGCGGCTGCGCCGCGCAGCGGGCGCTCCCAGCGCAGCCGGGCGAGGACGGTCTCCGGGTCGGGGGCGGTGCCGGGGTCCAGGGCGGCGAGGAGGGCGAGGACCCGGTGGCGCACCTCCGGGGCGGCGGAGCGGTCGAGTTCGGGGCCCAGCGCGGACAGGGCCCGGCCCTTGGCGTCCTGGCCGCCGACCAGGCCGGAGGTGCGGGTGGCGGCGAGCCAGGCGGTGGCGAGGGCCGCCCAGCGTTCCTGGGCGGGGAGCTCGGCCCAGTCGTCGTACGCGGGCGTCGGCGCGTACCGTTCGTCGGCCTCCCCGTCGGAGGCCAGCAGCCCGGCCGCGTAGGCGAGTTCGACCCAGAACGCGGCGACCTGCTCGGGGACCTCCAGGGCGGTGGCGGTCTTCCTCAGCTCACGGACGCTGAGCCCGCCGGCCCGCAGTATCGGGGGGCCGCCGCCGTTCCAGCTCTTCAGCAGCTCCTCGACGGTGTTCACGGCGAGGAGCGCCTGACCGGCCGCGGCGCTGTCCACAGCCTGTGGATCGCGGCTGGCGACCGCCTCCACGGCGGGCGGCCGCGGTTCCGGTACGCGGTGCGCGCGCCCGGCCCGCAGATGCAGGGCGGCCTCGCGGGGCAGCACCACGGTGCGGGTCGACACGGGCAGCAGCAGCCCGTGGTCGCGCAGCCACTTCACGGGCGGGGTGGGGTTCGGGGTCACCTCCCCGTACGGCGGCCCCCACACCAGCCGGTCCAGCACGGCCAGGGCCTCGGCCGGGGCGGAGTCCAGCAGCTCGGCCATCCTGGCCCGGTCGGTGAAGAGCGCGGACAGGGACGTCACGGCGGAGACCGGGTCGTGCGTGGCGGGCAGCCCGGCGGTGGCCAGGATCTCCTGGAGGCGGCCCGGCGACATGCCGGAGGTCGCCTCGGCGACGCTCGGCCCGAGACCGGTGGGGGAGGCGTGCTGCGGGGACGGCGCGAGGATCTCGCGCGCCGTGCGCACCAGCCGCAGCCGCTCGTCCTCGCCCCAGACGAGGGCCTGTTCGCGCAGCGTGGCCAGGGCACCGGGCAGCGCGTCCGCGATCGCCGCGCCCGCGTCGTCGCGGTGCTCGCCGTCGTCCCGGCCGTCGCCGGTGAGCAGGCCGAGCAGTGTCCCGTACGGGGTGGGTTCGGCGGCCACCGCGAGCGCCTCGGCAGTCTGCAGGGCGAACTTGTCGAGGTGCTCCAGCGCGCGTACGACGGAGGCGCGGGTGCCGGCCCTCGTGGCGAGCTGGGTGATGTCGCCCGGCACCGGGTTGAGGAGATCGGGGCGGGCGCGCAGCAGCCCGGCCAGCGACTCGTCGTCCCGGGCGCGAAGTGCTTCGGCGAGCGTCCGCGGTGGTGTGGTCATCCCCATCCGTCCCACGGTAGTCGCTCCGGACGGGCCCGAGAGGCTCTGAGGGCGCTACCGTCGGTGCAGGGCGGTAGAGGGGAACGATCGCGTGGGGATCGAGAGCGACCAGCTGGTCTACGACTATCTGAGCCGGGTCGGGGACCTGGCACAGCAGCAACAGCTGTCCTCGGCCGCCCGGATGAGGCTCGTGTCGACGCTCCGGGGCGAGATCGACCGACAGCGCGGGAAGCAGTCCGGAGACAGCCCGGCGGCGGTCCGCCGCATCATCGGGAGGCTCGGCACACCGGACGAACTGGTGGCCGCCGCGGCCACGTCGGGCGACGGTCCGGTGGAGATCGCGGGGAAGCCGGAGCCCGCGGCGGAGGAAGGACGCGGCATTCCCCGTCCGCGCAAGGGGCTGCTCCGGAAGGACGGCAAAGACAGTTCAGGCAAGGGCGCGTCGCAGCCGGAGGAGCCCACCTCCGGTACGCCGGAGGCGTCGCGCGGCCGGGTGCCTTCGCCGCCGCACATGGCCGGTACGGACGAGCTGGGGCCGTCCGGGAGCGAGCCCGACTGGTGGCGGATCGAGCCGGGGCCGTTCGGTGACGGGGTCGATGTGCCGGGGTTCGTCGGCGGCGTCGAGATCCCGGACATGATGAGGCCGCCGCCGTCCCGGGACGCGGTGCCGCGCCCGCGCGCGGCGGTGGACGAGGAGCCGGACGAGGACGAGGAGTCCGGCGAGGATACCGGCGACGAGGAGGAGGAGGCGCCGCGCCGCCGCCGGCTTCCGCGGCTCCGCCGCCGTGCGCCGCGCGAGGACGGGGCGGGCGGGCGCGGGATCTCCCACCCGCTGCTGCTGCTCGCGGCCGTGCTGCTGGTGGCGGGCGCCGTGACGGGTTCCTGGCTGGCCCTGGCGGGCGGCTGGCTGCTCGCGTACAGCTCGCGCACGCTGTCCCGCGCGGAGGCGAAGTGGGCCGCGATGGGGCTGCCGGGCGTGGTCGCGGCGGGCGCTCTGGTCTGGCTGTGGGGCAGGAGCGACGGCCGGTGGGGCGAGCCCATCGGCAGCGGGCAGATGGGCGACGCGATCGGTCAGATGTGGCCGTGGGTGGTGCGGGGGGCGGCCGTCGCCTCCGCGCTCTACCTGGTGTGGAGGTCGCGGAGGCCACGGTCGTGACGGCCGGGCGTGAGGCGGTCTGACGGCCGGGTGTCAGCCGGTCGTCTTCGTTTGAAAAGGAACGTCGGCCGGTCGGCTTCGCCCGAACGTCAGCCGGTCATCTTCGTCTGGAACTCGTCGAGGATCTGGCCCGCGGCCGTGTAGCCGATGCCCGCGATCCACAGCCGGTCGTCGACCTTGAAGACCTTGCCGTCCTTGGACGCCTTCAGCCCCTTCCACAGGCCGCTGTTCATCGTCTTGGTCGTCCCCGCCTTCGCCGGGTCGCCGTACGTCGACGTGAAGACGACGTCCGCGTCCGCCAGGTCGATCTTCTCGGGCGACACGTCGTACGAGAAGCCGTCCTTGGCCTTGTCGGTGATCGCGGGGCGGCCCATGCCGAGGTCGGCGAGGATCGAGCCGATGTAGTTCTGCTTGCCGTAGATGCGGATGTCGGCGCCCTCGACGAAGCGGACGAAGTTGACGTCGGTGTCGGCGGCCTTCTCCTTGCCGCCGATCGCCTCGGTCACCTTCGCGACATGGGCGTCGTAGTCGGCGACGACCTTCTTCGCCTCGGCCTGCTTGCCGAGCGCTTCCGCGTGCAGCTGGAAGTTCTCCTTCCAGGCGGTTCCGGTGGACTCCGTCATCACGGTGGGGGCGATCGCCTTCAGCTGCTCGTAGCGGTCGCCGTCCCGGACCTTGCTGGTGAGGATCAGGTCCGGCTTCAGCGAGGCGACGGTCTCCAGGTTGGGGTTGGCGATCTCGCCGACCTCCTTGATGTCCTTCGTCCGGTCCGCGGGCAGGTAGGAGGGGAAGCTGTCCTCCGACGCCGAGTGCGTCGCGCCGACGGGCTGCACGCCGAGGGTGAGCGCGGAGTCCAGCTCACCGGTGTCGAGGACCACGACGCGCTTGGGATCCACGGGGACCTTGACGTCACCCATGGCCGTCTTGACCGTGTGGGTCTCGGCGCTTCCGGAGTCGGAGCCGGAGCCGCTGGCGCTCCCGCCGGACTCCGAGAATCCACAGGCGGAGAGCGTGAGCGCGCCGACCAGGGAGAGAGCGCCGAGAGCGAGGCCGCGGCGGCGGATGGAGGGGGCCATGGGAAGCCCTACTTTCTTGTCGTGGGTTCGAAGGAGTGGGGCTGGTCGTCGGTCGCGTACGCGCCGGGGTGACCGGGACCGGTGCGCGGGTTCACCGAGCCGGTTCGGCCTGCCACGGAGCACCCGGCACCACGAGCGGCGAACCGGTCACCGGGTCCGGGACGATCACCGCTTCCAGGCCGAAGACCTCGCGTACGAGACCGGCCGTGACGATGTCCTGCGGGCGGCCCTCGGCGACGATCCGGCCCGCCTTCATGGCAACCAGGTGGTCCGCGTACCGGGCGGCCTGGTTGAGGTCGTGGAGCACGGTGACGACGGTCCGGCCGCGGCTGCCGTCCGCCGCCGGGGCGGTGAGCCGGCGCACCAGGTCCAGGACCTCCACCTGGTGCGCGATGTCGAGGTACGTGGTCGGCTCGTCGAGCAGCAGCAGATCGGTCTCCTGGGCGAGCGCCATCGCGATCCAGACCCGCTGGCGCTGACCGCCGGACAGCTCGTCCACGGACCGTTCGCCGAGCGCCGTGATGTCCGTACGCTCCATCGCGTCCGTCACCGCCCGCTCGTCCTCCTCCGACCACTGCTGCCACCAGTGCTGATGCGGCTGACGCCCGCGGGCGACGAGGTCGCTGACGGTGATCGCCTCGGGGGCCACCGGGGTCTGCGGCAGCAGCCCGATCGACTGTGCGATCTTCCGGGTGGGGATCTTCGACAGCTCGGTGCCGTCGAGGAGCACGGCCCCACCGCGCGGCTTGAGGAGCCGGCCGAGCGCGCGCAGGGTGGTCGACTTGCCGCAGGCGTTCGGGCCGACGATGACCGTGACCCGGCCGTCCGGGACGTCGAGGTCCAGCGCGTCGACGACGGTGCGGTCCTCGTACGCGAGCGTCAGCTCCCGCGCGGTGAGCCGACCGGTCGCGTCCGCCGTGTTGCCGGTCGCGGCCCCGGTGCCGGTCGCCGTGGTGTCGGACATAGGGGTCGAACTCATGCTGTGCCTCCACTACGGCCGCGACCGCCGCCCTGACCGCGGATGATCAGCCAGATCAGATACGGGGCGCCGACCGCCGCCGTCAGTACGCCCACCGGCAGCTCGGTGGGCGAGAAGAGCCTGCGTGCCAGCAGATCCGCGAACACCACGATCACCGCGCCCAGCAGCGCCGAGCAGAGCAGTGGGATCTGTGCGGTGCGGGTCATCCTGCGGGCGATCTGCGGGGCGAGGAGCGCCACGAAGTCGACCGGCCCGGCCGTCCCCGTCGCCACGGACGCCAGGACCACCCCGAGCGCGACCAGCCCCAGCCGTACCCGCCCCAGCCGTACCCCGAGCGCGGTCGCGGTGTCGTCGTCCATCGAGACGGTGCGCTGGGCGCGGGCCGCCCACAGGACGGCGGGCAGCAGGATCAGCAGCGTCCAGCCGATCGGCGCGGCCTCGGCCCAGCCGCGGCCGTTGAGCGAGCCGGTCATCCAGATCTGTGCCTGCTGGGCGACCAGGTAGTCGCCCTTCGTCAGGAACAGCGTGGTGACCGAGCGCAGCGCGATGGCGAAGCCGATGCCGATGAGGACGAAGCGGGTGGCGTGCAGCCCGCCGCGCCAGGCGAAGACGTACACGAGCGCCGCCGCGGCCACCCCGCCGATCACGGAGAGGTACGGCAGCACGGTGTACGAGGTGATGCCGAAGGTCATCGCGCCGACCGTGAGCGCGCTCGCCCCCTGGCTGATGCCGATGATGTCCGGGCTGGCCAGCGGATTGCGGGCGACGGTCTGGATCAGCGCACCGGCGATCCCGAAGGCCGCACCGACCAGCAGCCCCACGGTCATCCGCGGCAGCCGCAGCGTGCCGACGACCAGTTCGTCCGGGGACGGCTGCCCCAGCACCACCTTCACGACCTCGCCGGGCGCGACGAAGCTCTCGCCGACGCAGAGGTACGCGACACAGACGGCGGCGAGCAGCACGACGAGGGCGGTGGCGACCAGGGCCGCCCGCCGGTGCAGCAGGAACCGCGCCCGCGCCCCGATCCGTACGACGTGATACCCGGCGGGCCGCACCCGGACCGCAGCTTCGGCGCTCATGCGGGCACCGCCTTCCGGCGTACGAGGGCGACCAGGAACGGCACCCCGATCAGTGCCGTCATCACACCCGCCGGAACCTCGCTCGGCGGGAAGACGATACGGCCGATCACATCGGACACCAGCAGCATCACGGGCCCGATCAGCGCCGCCATCGGCAGCACCCAGCGGTGGTCGGAGCCGACGATCGCGCGGGCGATGTGCGGGACGGCGAGCCCGATGAACGCGATCGGCCCGGCCGCCGCGACACCGGCACCGGTCAGCACGGTGGCACCGATGCCGCCGACGATCCGTACCGTCGCGACGTTCTGCCCGAGCCCCTTCGCGACATCCTCGCCGAGCGCCAGCGCGTCGAGCCCGCGGGCGACGGACAGTACGAGCACCGTCCCGACCAGCATGAACGGCCAGATCTGCGCCGCCACCTCGGCCTCGCGCCCGCCCAGCGAGCCGACCTGCCAGAAACGGAACTCGTCCAGCGCGGACGCCTTGGTCGTCAGTACCGCCGAGGTCACCGACACCAGCAGCGCGTTGATGGCGGCGCCGCCCAGCGCGAGCTTCACGGGGGTGGCGCCCCCGCGCCCGCTCGACGCGATCGCGTACACGGCGACGGAGGCGATCGCCGCCCCCGCGAAGCCGAACCACACGTACCCCGTCAGGGTGTGGATCCCGGCGTACGCGATGGCCAGCACCACGCCCACCGAGGCGCCCTGGCTGATGCCGAGGATGCCGGGGTCGGCGATGGGGTTACGGGTGATGCCCTGGAGCACCGTGCCCGCGAGGGCGAGTGCTGCGCCGACCATCAGCCCGATCAGGGTGCGCGGCACGCGCATGTTCCGGATGACTTCGGCATTGTCGGAGTGCCCGCCGTGCAGCAGGACATCGAACACTTCGGCCCGGGGTATGGAGCGGGCCCCCACGGCCAGGCTGAGGAGCACCGCCACGAGCAGCGCCACGACGGCCGCCGCCGTCGCGAGTGCGCGTCTGGAGCGGCGTGGAGCGGCGGCTGACATCGGACCCAATCAAGTGGCGAAGAACAGGTGGCGAAGAACGGTGCGAAGGTAAGGCTTGGCTAAGTCTAAGCACCGCCGTTTCAGGGCCGAAGGCCGCACCTGGGACGGATGTGCCACCCACCCCCACGACAATGGTTGCCATGCCCTCGCACCCCCTGACGGTCGGCTTCGACCTCGACATGACGCTCATCGACACCCGGCCCGGCATCAAGGCTGCCTACCTGGCACTTTCCGCCGAAACGGGGACACCGATCGACGCCGACCTGGTGGTGAGCAGGCTCGGCCCGCCGGTCGACGAAGAGCTGCGGCACTGGTTCCCGGCCGAGGTGGTGGCCGCGACCGCCGACCGCTATCGCGAGATCTATCCCACACACGCCATCGACCCCAGCCTCGCGCTGCCGGGCGCCCGGGAGTCGGTCGCGGCGATCCACGAACGGGGCGGCCGGACGATAGTCGTCACCGCCAAGCACCAGCCGAGCGCGGAACTCCACATGGCCCACCTCGGCATCGAGCCCGACGCCATCATCGGCGGCCTCTGGGCAGAGGCCAAGGGCCACGCCCTGCGCGAGCACGGCGCGCACATCTACGTCGGCGACCACACCGGCGACGTACGCGGCGCCCGCACGGCCGGCGCCCTGTCGGTGGCGGTCACCACGGGCCCGTGCGACGCGACGGAACTCCGGGCGGCGGGGGCGGACGTCGTCCTGTCGTCCCTGACGGAGTTCCCGGCCTGGCTGGTCGGGTACCTGGACGGGGACGCGGCGTAGGGCCTTCGGCCGAGGCAGATTCACTGAGTGCCGGGCGGCCATGCCTCCGGACGCTCCCGCGGCGGGCTGACGACCTCAATCCACCTGGCTGCCGACGGCCGCTGTGCTCTGTCCTCGGTTCGCCACCCGTGTCGGACGGGGCTCCGAGACAACCCGATCGCGATCCGGAACATCTCCTCTCACAAGTCCGCACCGCACCGGTGCGGGACGGTGAACGAGGAGCCGGAGCATGGCCCGACGCCCCATCCGCCCGACCCGCCTTCGCGGGCTTCGTGTCGACTACCCCCGCCGGGGGAGAAGCAACTGGCGCCGCTGGGCCCCTTCGTGGCGGCAGGCGCTGAGCGGGATCCTGCTCGGATCCGGAGCGCTGGCCGGGCTGTTCGCCGTGGTCTACGCATCCGTCGACATCCCGGACGAGAACGCCGAGGCGCGCAGGCAGGGCACCGTCTACTACTGGGCGGACGGCAGCCAGATGGTGAGCGTGGGCGCGGTCGATCGGCAGAACGTCACGCTCGCCGACATACCCGATTCGGTGGAGAACGCGGTCATCGCCGCCGAGAACGAGACCTTCTACTCCGACTCGGGCGTATCGGCGAAGGGGATCGCCCGCGCGGCCGTCAGCATGGTCAAAGGCGGTGAGACCCAGGGCGGCTCCACCATCACCCAGCAGTACGTGAAGAACACCTATCTCAGCCAGGAGCAGTCGGCCACCCGGAAGTTCAAGGAGTTCTTCATCTCGCTGAAGCTGAGCAACAAGCAGAGCAAGGAGGAGATTCTCCAGGGATATCTGAACACCAGCTGGTTCGGCCGCGGCGCCTACGGCATCCAGGCAGCGGCGCACGCGTATTACGGAATCCCCGCGAAGGACCTCGATCCCGGCCAGGCGGCGCTGCTCGCGTCCCTGCTCAAGGGGGCGGAGCAGTACGACCCCGCAGGCGGCAAAGGCAACCACGAACGAGCCGTCGACCGCTGGGAGTGGATCCTCGACCGGCAGGTGGAGATCGGCACGATGACGAAGGCCGAGCGGGCCGCGTACCAGAAGTTCCCCGAGCCGAGGCCGGCCGCCAAGCCGACCAGCCTCGGCGGCCAGACCGGCTATCTCGTCGACATCGCCAACAAGTACATCAAGAAGCGCTCGGGCCTCACTGACAAGGACCTCTTCCGGGGCGGCTACCGGGTGCACACCACGTTCGACAAGGCCAGGGTGGGGCAGCTGGAACGGGCCGTGCGGAGCGTGCGCAAGCGCGACCTCGACCCCAAGAAGCGTCCCGAGGACAAGTACGTCGAGGTCGGCGCCGCATCCGTGCGGTCCGACGGGGCCGTGGTCGCGGTGTACGGCGGAGCCGACGCGGTCACCCACTTCACCAACAACGCCGACACCGCGGGCGTCCCCGTCGGCTCGGCCTTCAAGCCCTTCGTGCTGGCAGCGGCCCTTCAGCACGGCGACGGGATCACCCTGGACAGCGGCTACGACAGTGAGGGGCGTCTGATCAAGGACGGCCCGTACGCGGCGCTTCCCACCCCGCCGGGTGCCGGTCCCGGCCAGGTGATGGTCACGGCGCCGACGCCCCTGCGCGATGCGCTGGTCAAGTCGTCCAACGCAACCTTCGTGCTGCTCGGCAAGGGCATCGGGCTGAAGAAGGTGAAGGAACTGGCGGTATCGGCCGGGCTGCACGAGGAGAGTCTGGCCCGCCTGGACAAGTCCTTTCCCCTCGGCACGTCCACACCCAGCGCGGTCAGGATGGCGGACGCGTACACCGCCTTCAGTAACGACGGTATGAGGGCCGATCCCTACTCGGTGACCAGGGTGACCCGGGACGGCGAGGCGGTCGAGGGCTTCGGGAAGCCCGAGCTGCGGCGCGCGATGGACGCCTCGGTAGCCAACGATGTGAACAACACCCTGGGGATGGTGGCCTGGACGCGGCTGGGTCGGGACGGGAAGTTCGCCATGTTGGCCGGGCCCAAGGCTGCCGACGACGTCTCGGCAGGCGCGACCGGCGAGGACGACCGGATGAAGTCGGCCTGGTTCATCGGCCACACCAAGGGGCTGACCACGGCCGTCACGATGTTCCGCAGCAAGCCGGGCACCCCTCAACTGCTGGGAATGCAGGGCGTGGGCGGACCCGATTCGGGGCGCGGCAATGTCTTCCCGCTCCGGATCTGGAACGCCTACGTCATGGGGACGTAGACCCACCCCCGTCCGCGATCCCCCCGACGAGGGAGCCGGTGCCGGGTGCGGGATGCGGGTTCACCGGGCGCCGTACGACGGAGCGTCGTCCGTCTTGGCCGCGCACTCCACCCAGAGCAGCTTCCCGCCCTGCCCCGGCAGCCCGCCCCGCATCGGGTACGCGCCCCAGCGCTCCGCGTACAGCGTGACGAGATACAGCCCCCGTCCGCGCTCGGCCAGCTCCTCCGGCGCCTCGGCGCTCCAGCGGAACGGCGCCGGAATGTGCGGATCGGTGTCCCAGACGCTCAGCCGTACCCGGCCGTGCCCGGCGTCGCGCAGGCGGAGGGAGTACGGCCCCGAGGAGTACAGGTAGGCGTTGGTGACCAGCTCGCTGGCCAACAGTTCGGCGGTCTCGGTGAGTTCGGGCATGCCGTGCACGCGCAGGACGTTGCGGAGGGTGGCACGGGCGACGCCGGGGGCGCGGGGATCCTGTGGGAGTTGGAGTGTGTATGTCCAGGGCGGGGATACCGTGGAACCGACCATGGAAGTCTCCGTTCACGGAGGGAAGTTGAAGGATGCACTTCGAGTTGCCCGGTGACGAGGCCGCTCCGTCGAGCGGGGTACTTCCGGGCGGGTGGCCTGAGATCCAAGGTAGCGATTCACGGTTAACGTGTTAACCGAATCTCGACGAATCCATAAACTGACACCCTTGTGGGTGACCAGCCGCTCAAGGAGGCGAGCAAGCCCGTGAGAACCAACCCGACGGGTCGCCAACTCCGTTTTGGCTCCGAGCTGCGCAAACTTCGCGAGCGCGCAGGCCTCACCGCTACCCAGGCCGGTCAACTCCTGGGTATCAAGCAGAACCAGATCAGCAACATGGAGGCGGGGCGCATCGGCGTGAGCCCTGAGCGTGTACGTGCCCTGGCCTGCCACTACAACTGCACTGACAGGGACATCGTCGCCGCGCTCGGGAACATGACCAATGACCGCACGCGCGGATGGTGGGAGGAGTACCGGGAGATCCTTCCCGCGCCGCTCCTCGACCTGGCGGAGGTCGAACACCACGCCCGTCGGCTGCGGACAGCCGTGACCGTTCACATCCCCGGTCTCCTTCAGACCGCGGAGTACGCGCGCGAGGTCTTCCGCCAGGACGTACCGGAGTTGTCACCTCCCGACATCGAGCACCGCGTCTCTTTCCGCATCAAGCGACAGGCTGTCCTGTTCCGGGAATCACCGACACCTCACCAGGCCGTCATCCACGAGGCCGCGCTGCGCATGCAGTTCGGCGGCCCGGAGGTGACCCGCAAGCAGCTTCAGCATCTTCTCGATATGGGCGAACGGGATCACATCACTCTTCAGGTGATCCCCTTCTCCGCAGGGACCTTCGCCGGGTCCGGCCAGTCGATCTACTACTTCCTGGGGTCGGTGCCA
This sequence comes from Streptomyces sp. NPDC006510, assembly GCF_040611955.1. Lineage (NCBI taxonomy): Bacteria > Bacillati > Actinomycetota > Actinomycetes > Kitasatosporales > Streptomycetaceae > Streptomyces > Streptomyces sp. NPDC006510. The sequence goes on from NZ_JBEXPH010000001.1 coordinate 86,492, forward strand.
CAGCTCGACACCGTGAATCTGGACCAGTCCCACGGTCCTGTATTCCTCGATGCCGAGGCCCAACTGGAGAAATACCGCGTGCTGCTCAGCCGCATAGAAGCGACCGCGCTGGACCACAACACTTCCAGGGACTTCATCCACAACATCATCCGCGACCTGTGAAGGAATCCGAGATGTCCTCTCCCGTATGGCAGAAGTCGTCCTACTGTGCCCAGGGCAATTCCTGCGTGTACGTGGCCGCACCCGTCCCTGGCACGGTCAGCCTCACCGAATCCGGCGACCCCACTGAGGCGATACTCCGCACCACACCACGCGTGTGGGCCGCCCTCGTGCGTACCCTCAAAGAGGGCCACTGCCAGGACTGACTGCGGGATACAGGACCGCGGTCTGCGCCTCAACAGCGAAACGTGAACCGAATTCCGGCTCGGTCGGCTGCTGGGAGACGGCATCCTGGACGAAGACGTCCAGAGTCAGCGACACGTCGCCGAGGACATCCGAGTAGTCGCACAGGACAAGAGACTCCAGTTGCGCCGGGTCGGACCCGACGGGCTCTGTACTGGGCACAAGGGACGGTTCTCCCTGTCGTGCCCTCTCAGGCCAACCCCGCAGAACGGGATGTCCCACCCAAGGCTGACAGAGAGGGCGGAGGACTGGTCATCTGGATGAGCGTGTCGATGAAAGGCGCTGGCCGGATGCCAGCAGCCCCAATCCGAACAGAACGGCAGCCGCCGTCCAAGCGCTCAGATTCTCGGATGGGTAGAGGGTGAGGGCCCACCACTCGCCAGTAGGTTGCCCGGAAGGCTGGTAGGCGCGGCCGAGGCTGGCGCTGGCCAGCAGGAGGAGTAGACATGCGGCTCCAGCTGCTGCCTCGTTACTGAGCCTCCGGACGATCAGGGCAACGGCGAGGAGCACCATCAGGTTGCGTGGGATGTCCATGCCCACGATGAGGCCGAGCAGGTGGCACAACGCCACAGCTGCCGTCACAGCGCTTAGGTCCCGGCGCTCCACATGCACAACCGCGGTCATCTCCGGCGCAGTGAGGCGGCGGTCGAGGCAGTACAGGATGGCCCCGATGACCAGGAGGGGTGTGAAGTACTGGACGCGCATGCTGACCATGCCGCCAAGAAAGCCGGGGACGGGCACTTCTGTCCCACCGAGCACCCAGCAGACCAGCGCCAGCAGAACGAGTGCTGCGGGCACGGTCCACCAGCGTCGTACGACGGAGAAGTAGATCTTCATGTCTGACCCACCACGCAGTGCGTCTGGTCCTGAGCGGCTTTGGTGAACCAGTTGGCCTGCTGCGCGGCCGGAAGCTCACGTATCCGCTGTACCTGTGTCCAGTCCTGGGGAGGGACGCTTGCCTGCACGCTCCTCTCGTCCACACCTAGGACCAGCAGCGCCCATGTATCGGCCAGATACGGCTGTCGGCAGTTTCGCACGCCATGGAGCGCGGCAACGCCGGTGACGGCCGACCGCGCGAGGTCGATCTCGAATTGCTCGGTAGAGTTCTCCGGCGACCAGTACAGAGGCCAGGTGCCCGGCTTCAGGCCGAGGTCGTCAGAGGCCATCCGCAGGGTTCGTGGGGAGGGTACTCCGGCAGCTCGCAGCGCCTCCAGCGCAGGCAAGGAATCACTGCGTAGGCCCGCGGCCTTCTCTTTGTACTCCTCGGGCAGGCAGAGCGCGGGCGACTTGCCGACGCATACGGTGTGGCCGACACGCGCATTGGTCAGCGGGCTGTAACCCCAGTCCGACACAAGACTGCGGCCGGTGACGAGCGTGGCTACGAGCACTGCCACGCTGACCGCGAGCAGCCACGGCCTGCGGCGGACCCCCGCCAGCAGGACAACGGCCACTGTGAGACCTGCTGTGACCAGCCATGGAACTAGGTAGACGAGCGGGTCAAGGGTGTCGGTCAGGGTAGATCCTTCGGTCGCGAAACCGGTCAGGTGACGCCAGGCGGGAGCGCTCATGGAGCGCGGAACGGCCAGCCATACCCAGCTGCCGACTGCGGCAATCAGTGCTGCTACGGCGCGGGGGCACAGCAGCCCAACTACCCAGCCAATGACCATCCAGCCGCATGGGAGCACCAGCAGGTGTCCGACTGCGAGCAAACCAGCGCCGCTCGGCCAGACGCCGACTGCAAGCCTGGCCATGATGAGGGCGCCGGCAACGAGGAGAAGATGGAGCGCGAAGACAGGCCGGACTGCCCAGAACCACTGCCGCACCGTGCTTCGCGAGCTGACTTTCCGGATGTCTCCGACACTGCGTTGGCGGCCGGCTTCCCAGGCGGCGGCTCCAGCCACCGCCGGAGCGATCACCGTGATTCCCCACGAGGCGAGTTCACCCGACGCGGGGCCGTAGTTGGGGACGCCCCAAAAGTTCTCGCCCCCGACGAAGCTGCCCATGTAAAGGAGCGCCGGCAGAATCAGCCAGGGAGTGGAGGACGCGCGCAGGTTCCCGAGTGAGATCACTGTTCCACAGCTCCCAGCAGAGCCGAGTACGCGCTCTCCAAACGCCGTCCTGGAACGCTTTCGGAGGCGGCGTGACTTTCGAATTCCGCTACTCCGCCCTGGAATCTCGGAGTGCCGTTCTCCAGGACTACGACCTCGTCGAAGGCCTGGTGCAAGTCGGCTATGTCGTGGGTGGAGACGATCACGTGCACGCTTCCACGGAGTTCGACGAGCAGGTCGTGGAACCTGCGGCGTTGGTTGGGGTCCAGGCCGACCGTAGGCTCATCCAGGAGAAGGAGTTCCGCGTCGTGGACCAATGCCTGGGCGATGGCCAGCCGCTGCTGTTGTCCGCCGGACAGGGTGCCGACCTTGTCTTTGATCTTCGCCGTCAGTCCGACACGCTCAATCGCTGCGGGGGCGGCACGCCATGCTTCCCGCTCACGCATCCCTTTGAGCCAGCCGACGTAGGCGACGTGTTCGTGGCAGGTCATCCCCGGAAGAAACGAAGTCCGCTGGGGCAGCCAGGACACCTTGCGCCGGTAGTCGTGCAGGGTCCTGCTGTTCGTGGACCGCAGCTCACCGAAGCAGACCTTTCCCCCCTGGGGGGCGCTCGCGCTCGCTCCGAGCGTGAGCAGCGTGCTCTTGCCGGCCCCGTTGGGGCCCAGGAGCACGGTGTTGCCTGGCGAGAAACTCAGATCGAGTCTGTCGATGACAGGGCGTGTCCTGCGGCTGTAGCGGAACGTGCAGGACTGGTAGTGCAACGGCATGAAGACAACCTCATCGACAGAACATGTCCCTCGGCCCACTCCGCATGCGCGGAGTGGGCCGAGGCCAGTGTGATCAGTAGGTGACAGTCAGCGACTTGACCGACACGCTCGCGCCGCCACCATCATTGACGACGAAGTAGTAGTCCCCGGCTCCGTGATCGGACCAATTGCCCGTCGAAGTCGACGAGCTGCTCGCGAAGCACTGTGTGAACGCCGCCCGGGTGTAGTCAGTGTCCGGAAGGTTGTTGACCACCTTGTACAGGGTGACGTTCACGACACTGTTGAAGCCCGAGCATCCGGTAAACGTGATCTTGGTACCCGTGGACGAGCTCGGTGCGTACCACGTGCGGGACTCAAACCCGGGCGCGACACCGGTCAAGCTGCTGCTCCGGCATACGCTGGCGCACCCGCGCTGGTGCTCCGTGGCGGGACGTGCCCGAGCGGTACGGCCTTTGGGAGACGGTCGGCCTGCGGGCCGGGGCCAAGGGCCACGCCCTGCGCGAGCACGGCGCGCACATCTACGTCGGCGACCACACCGGCGACGTACGCGGCGCCCGCACGGCCGACGCCCTCTCGGTCGCGGTCACCACGGGCCCGTGGCGACGCGACGGAACTCCGGGCGGCGGGAGCGGACGTCGTCCTGTCGTCCTTGGCGGAGTTCCCGGCATGGCTGGAGCGGTACGCGGCGTAGGCCGTCGGCGGGGGAGGGGCGGGGCTCGGATCACACCCCTTCGCCGGATCAAGCTCCTTCGGCCGGATCGCGCTCTTGCCGTCACGCCTGCCCGGCAGAATGGGGGTGACGACCACCGTCGTACGGCCTGCCAGAAGACACCCGGCACCGGTCCGGGCCACACTGGCAGTGCTGTGCGGATGAGGAGGTGGAGGGAATGAGCGTTGCAGCCGATCACACAGGGCCGTGGACCGTCGCCGATGTCCTCGCGCTGCCGGAAGACCGCAGCGTCCGGTACGAACTGCTGGGGGAGTCCCTGGTGATGTCCCCCGCCCCCGGCCTGCGCCACCAACGAGCGTCCTTCCGGCTCCACGTGGCCATGGACGCCGCGACCCGCGCCGCCGGCGCACCGGTCGAGATCCTGGAGGCCATCAACGTGACCCTGCCGTCCGGCCTGGTGGTGCCGGACATTGTGGTCGCCGACGCGGGCGCGACCGTCGACGACGGTGTCAGCATCGACGCCGAAGCCGTTCAGCTCGTGGTCGAGCTGGTCTCACCCGGCAACAAGACGATGGACCGGAAGTTCAAGCCCATCCCGCACTACTGGCGCCTGGAATTCGACCCGGCGCCCCGGCTCATCATCACCGAGCTGGAGAACGGCCGGTACGTCGAGCAGACGACCGCCCTGTCCGGCGAGGTCACCCGGCTCGATGCCCCCGTTCCCCTTCGCGATCGACCCGGCCGGACTCGCACGGCAGTAACCGGAACTCCGTGAGGCGGGCGCGGGCATCGTCCCGCCATCCCTTGCGGAATTCCCGGCGCTGCTGGAGCGGCACGCGACGCAGGCCCTCGGGAGGGGCGGGAGCCGAGCTGGATCAGGTGGCCCCCTGCGTCTTGGCCGCGCACTCCACCCAGAGCAGCTTCCCGCCCTGCCCCGGCAGCCCGCCCCGCATCGGGTACGCGCCCCAGCGCTCCGCGTACAGCGTGACGAGGTACAGCCCCCGTCCGCGCTCGGCCAGCTCCTCCGGCGAGGCCGCCAGGCTCCTCGGCGGCAACCAGGCTCGCATCAGTAACATCGAAGCCGGCCGCTACGGTGTCAGCGCCGAGCGGGTGCGCACACTGTCCTGCCACTACGACTGCTCGGACCACGAGTTGGTCAATGCGCTGGCAGCCATGACCGGCGACCGCAAGCGCGGCTGGTGGGAGGAGTACCGCGAGACCCTCTCCAACGGCCTGCTGGACCTGGCGGAGATCGAGCACCATGGGGCCGCGCTGCGCACCTCGCATACAGCCGGACTGCCTGGGCTACTCCAGACCACGGACCATGCACGTGAGGTATTCCGCCAGGTCGTTCCCGCTCTTCCTCCCCCGGAGGTCGAGCACCGCCTGTCTTTTCGCATCAAGCGTCAAAGCGCCGTCTTCCGGGAGGACCCGCCCCCTTACCGTGCGGTCATCCACGAAGCAGCTCTGCACATGGAATTCGGCGGGCCGACCGTGGCCAGACAGCAGCTGGCGCATCTCCTGACCATGAGCGAGCGTGAGCGCGTCACGATTCAAGTGATCCCGTTCAGGGCGGGTGCATACCCAGGGGCGGGCCAGCCCATCTACTACGTACACGGCTCCGTGCCGCAACTGGACACCGTTCAGCTGGATCAGGCACACGGCATCGTCCTCCTGGACACCGAAGCCCAACTCCACAAATACCGCCAGGTCCTGGCCCGTCTGGAGTCGCTCGCCCTGGACGTTGCCGGGTCGCGAGACCTGATACACGCCGTCGCCCAGAACCTGTGAAGGGATCCGAATTGTCGAGTCACATGTGGCAGAAGTCCTCGTACTGCGGCGAGGGCGAGTCCTGCATACACGTAGCCGCCCCCGCCTCCGGCACGGTCGACCTCACCGAGTCCGCCGACCCCACGGGAGCGGTACTCCGCACCACCCCCGCCGCGTGGGCCGCCCTCGTACGTATCCTCAAGGAGGGCCACCGCCAGGACTGACTCCCGAAGAGTCTGCGGCCGGTCAGGAGATGTCCTTGATCACAGCGTTTCCGGCTTCGGCCGCGCGGGCGTAGAAGTCGCGCAGGGTTGCGAAGTCGTCGGCGAGGCTGCCGTCTTCGGCCATGGTTGACTCGTGCTCGCTGCCGTCATCATTCCGGACAGTCGTGCAGAAGGAGTACACGTACACCTCATCCAGCAGATCGCGGCGCTCCCGGATCATCTCGTCCAGGTCGATGCCTTGAAGGAATCGTTCGACGGCACGGACCTCGTCCGGCATCAGCAGCAGGAGATTGTTCATCCGCAGACCATGGCCGCCGCGGCGCCCGACGATGAGGCCTCCCATGATGACGTCGCAGGCAGGCGGTTCACCGGTAGGGGGAGCGAAATCGACCATGTCGATGTTCTCGCACCCGGTCAGCAGTGTGTGGATCGCATCCCAGGTACGTGTGATGTACGTCGACTCCAGCGTGCGCAGCAGGGATCCGGGCCGGTAACAGTCGTCGTTGGAGTTCCACTCGTTGCGAACTCGCTCCCTGCCCGCGTCCGGCCCTTCCGGGTGGTCGAGCAGTTGCAGGATTTCCGCGTTGTCGTGCCGGGTGATTCCCATCCAGAAGCCCACTAGCAGTTCCTTCGATGCAGAGGCGTTGCGTAGCTCACCGAAGTGGTTTCCGTGCGTGCCACGGACTCGCCTGCCTGGTTCGTCTGCCGGGTGGCATTCACATGGTCGTTGATCTGCCGCAGGCGCTGCCAGGCGTTGGGGTCGGTGCCGTTGCCGAGCGTGTAGTGCAGGGCGGGCCGCGTGGCCGGGCCGAGTCGGACGGGCGCGAAAGCAGTGCGGTCCGCTTCGAGATCGGCGACGGCGTCGGGGCCGAGGGTGAAGGAGAGCGGCACCGGGGGCGGTTCGCGGTGGGCGGGGGTGGTCAGATCCGCGCGTGCGGTGCGCAGTTGGCCGATCATCGTGGCGAGGTTGTGCCTGGCGGCCAGGGATTCGGCCAGCTCGGGCATGGCGTCCACCGGAGCGTTCTGATCGGCGCGGTAGCCGACGGCCAGCGTGATGTGCTCCTCGACGCCGAAGTGGGTGCGGGCGGTGCGCACGGTGGCGATCGCCGGGTGGTCGGGGGAGCCGATCGCGACGGCCCAGGTGGGCAGGGACTGCTGAGCGCGAGTACGGGCCAGGTCGGTCAACTGCCGTGGTGACCAGGGAACGCTGACAGGTTCGGCGGTTGCCCATCCGGCGGGCGGGGCTCCGGTGAGTGTGCGCCAGGCCTGTTCCAGGGCACCGCCCAGGACGAGATGCTCGTCGGCGGGGTGGACCGTACGGATGGAGAGCAGCAGCTGCCGTTCGCCTTCGGTGCCGGGGCGGGGCCGGAAGGCGTCCGCGACCTGGGGTCTGTCGTTGGAGGCGTGGGTGAAACGCCCGTCGTGCCAGCGCAGTACGGATCCGGAGAGGCCGTCGTAGTACCCGCACTCGGGGTCGCTCACGACCCAGCGGGAGGGCAGCCCGTCCAGCAGCGTGCGGGCGGGGAAAGTGAGCCGGGTGCTGGGCGGGGTGACGAGCTGGAGTTCGCGCCCGGTGCGGGCCGCGTTGCGCACCACGTCGGTCAGCCAGGTCGAGGCAGCGATCACGGGGCGGCCCTGGATGACGACTGCGGCCTTGTCGGTAAGCAGGTCGAGGCCCATGGGAGTCGCCTCCGTGACGACATCGACGAGATCCGCCACGAGATCGGTATGACCGGCCTCGCGCGGCCAGACGTCGCCTCCGTGCACGGCGGCCACCCGCCCGGCGACGGACCCGGCCAGCCGCGCGGCCCCCTCCACAGAACTGGTCGCCCGCGCCTCGGTCCACCACACGGGCGACTCCGCGTGCACGTCCGGCCCGAGCAACCTGGCCACCTCACCCGGCACTTGGAGGTACCGGGGTGCTTCGAGTGACACCAGTGCCTGCCCGGCGGCTGTGCACAACTGAGCGACGGACCCGTCGCCCGCCCGGTTCACGAGCAGATCGGGACCGCCGGCGTGGAGCGCGGCCAGCAGCGTTCTTGTGTCCGGCATCTGCTGGGTGAGGGCAATGACGTCCTGGGTCATGTGCTGCTCCTGAAGCGCGGCTCAGCGGGGCAGGCCTGGCTTGGTGAGCCGGATTCAGCCGTCACTCCTGGCAGGTGAAAGGAACTCGCGGAAAGCGCGAACAGCGCAGAGAAATTCTGATTCCGGGAGTGTGATCGTCTCGAATTGACCATACTGCGACTCGATGGTCACTTCGCCCACGCCTGAAAGTGTTGCCACGGTCGCGTTAAAGGAAACGCCGTTGGGTTCCTCCGGATAATGCCTCTCGATCTCCCTCCACTCCGACATGAGCCATTCCGTGGAGCGGATATTGCGCACGTCGTCAAAATAGTTGGATATGGCATCGTTGGTGGAGCTGTCGAAGTCGGGGTGGTTGGCGACGATGAAATCGTCTTCGTCGTACGAGAAAGACCACTGGCCTTTAGTTGTAAAACTCAATTACCTCACCCGCCGGGGAAGAACGTAGTCATGCTGCCCTTGTTGAACAACCCGACAACTCGCACTCCGTCGTACGTGATCTTCGCTTTACCCTTCCTCAAAGGTGCCTCTTCCAGATTCCGGGCCACCTTGGCGATGTCTTTCACCGTCCAATGCTCTGGAAAGAAAGTGTGCTGAGTGCTCACTTTTTGCAACCAGTCCCCGTTATCGGCACGCATTACTATTTGAGCATTGATGGTGTTGTCGGGATTCTTTCGGATCGTATCAGGGATAATTTTTCGGTCGGGCATTCCTTCGTCGAATGCGTGCCAGCCCTGTGGTTTGAAGTCCTTCACCTCGCCGAAGAGAACATGGTTCATGGCCTCCTTCGGCACTCCGTAGCGTCGCGACAACTCTTCCACTACCTTGCCTCGTGCTGAGGGAGGTACCGCCGACAGGGGGTGCTGCCCAGCCAGGAGCTGGTCGGTGAACTCCTTGAGATCGCGAGTGGGTGCACCCGGGTGACCCACACCGGAACGCCCGGTAGGCCCGTCGCTATCGCCAGGCCCCGCGCCGTTGTCGCGATCAATGGTGTCACGCCTGGAATCTGCCCCGTGGTCGCCATCAGCGATTCCGTGGCCAGGTACTGCCCCGTCTGCAGTGCCTGCTGTATGTGATGAACCGCCCCCGTGACCCGTGTCATGGCCGCCGCGCGGCGGCAGGCCGTCGCCTGCGTGGGCGGTCGCTCCCGGCGCGCGTCCTGCGACGCCGACCGGTTCGCGATCGCCGTGCGGTTGGCCGGCGCCCCGTTCGGCGGCGGAGGGTTCGTGCCTGGCCGGGTCCAGGTTGGGTGTGCCGTCCCGGTTGAGCGGGATGAAGTTGCCGTCCTTGTCGACCCGGAAACGGTCGCTGAGGTCGAAGGTGCCGTCGGGGAACCTGGTCTTCGGGATCTGGAGGTGGTCGCTGACGTTGGCCAGGACCTGGGAGACCTTGGGCAGGTCCGAGAGGGCCTTGGCGGCCTTGAACGTGCCGGAGAGCGGGTCGAGGGCGTCGCCGATCTTCGCCATGGTGCCGGCGGCCTTCGCGATCGTGCCGCCCTTGCCGAGCTTCGCGGCAGCGGCAAAGGGGCCGGTGGCGAGGGTGAGGATGTTGAAGGAGACCACGGCGTGGGCGCGAGCGGGGTCCTCGTTCGCCATGTCGTACGCGATGAACTGCTTGCCGAACTCCTTCGCGTACGCCTTGCTGTCACGCTGCCAGTCGGACAGGTGCTCGTCCTGGCCGAACAGGTCCATGCCGTAGGCGTAGCCGCCGACGGCGGTGCGCCGCAGACCGTCCCACGCCTGGTCGCGGGCCTCGCCGCCATGGAAACCGATCAGGGTGCCCAGGCCGTCGATGCCGCCCCAGATGCTGTCCTTGGCGATGCCGTCCCAGGCCCAGCTCTTGGCCCCGTGCCCCCACCACTCCAGGCTCCAGCGCTCGTAGGTACGTCCCTCGGGGCTGCCCCACGGCAGGTCCTTCATGCCCTTGAGCGCGTCGGCGTTCTGGCCGTACATGCCGAGCCCGTGGGTGCCGTCGTCGATGATCCACGCGGGGCGGCATGCCCCCGGGCTGATCGCGTTGATCTTGTTGGCCGCGTTGCGTTCGGCTTCCTGGAAGCCCGCGCACGCGGCTGCCACACCGTCCATCAACGCCTGGTGCGCGTCGGTCTTCTTCTCGTCCTTGGTCCAGTCGTCGTCGCCCCGGGCGCTGTCGACGAAGTCGATGGCGTCCAGCTTCAGCTGCTTGAGACGGTCGGCGTGCGGCTTGGCCTCGAAGACGAACGTGTCCAGGGCATCGGCGAGCGACTCGATGTTCCCCGCGAATTCGTCGGCCGTGTCCATGACCGGCTGGGTCGAGGAGAACAGCTTCTCGGCCTCGGGTGCCTTGTAGTACGCGGCCGTCGCCTGGAAGCGGGAGTGGACGTCCTTCCCGCCGGTCCGGATGCCCGTGGCATGCGTACGGAGACTGGACGCGGCCTTCTCCAACTGGCCGAAGTCACCGGTGTATTGAGGTATCCCACCTGGTTCGATCACGGCGGCTACTCCCCGCCCCGGTGGCCGGACTTCTGCCCGACCGCCCTGATCTCGGCGGGCGTCGGGGCCTTCGCCGCGTCGCGCTGGGCCCGGGCGGCCATGGCCAGGTCACCCTCGATGTACTCGGTGGTGGCCTTGACCGTGCCGTCCATCGACTTCTTGGTGCGGGCGGCCATGAACCTGATCTGCTGCTGGGTGTCCGAGATGAAGTTCGCCACCGCAGCGCCCACCGGCCCCGCCGGTGCCTCGCCGCAGTACGGCCCGCTGATCGTCCCCGCGTGCAGCGCGGCATCCTCCACGCTCTCGCCATAGCCCCTGACGCCCTTGCTCAGGTCATCGGCGGCCAGCCCCACCAACGACAGAACGGACTCCACCCCGCTCGGCTCGATGTCCCACCCCGTCATGCCGTTCCCCATCCCCCTGCGTCCCCGGCCGGTACGTCTCGTCGCCTGCGCGTGGCAGCACGCATGCCACTGGCGACAAGATCTTCATCTGTATCAAGGGGGCAATAGCAATGGCAACGCACTTCAAGCCAATAGCGCGTTGGGTTGAGTACGCAGTGTTGCCGTGGGGGCGCGATGGGTGGGGTGGATTGCCGGAATAGAGGTGGTGAGATGGACTCTCACTTCCCAGTGCCGTTCGGGGTGGCGGTGGCCGGGTGGCGCGGTGGGGTGGATGGCTGCGTTTGCGGCCGGGAAGGGAGAGTGTGGTGAACCGCGGGAAACGCTGTGCGAGCGCCGCGGTGTTGCGGGTGGGCTCAGTCGAAGGGGACGGCGTCCGCCGGGGAGGTGTGCCAGTTGGTGACGATCGGGCTGTCGACGGTGATGGTGTCGACCGGCAGGGAGACCGGGTTGGAGTCGTCGTCACCGATGGCGACGATGATGCTGTCCAGTTCCTTGCCGCCGTCCGCGTTGGTGGTCTTCGGGTTCACCCCGGCGTAGGCGGTGGTGTTCCCGCTCAGCGTGATCTGCTCGCCGACGGCCTGCTCCGCGGGGCCCGCCTCGGTGCCGTCGGAACCGAAGGCCACGGTCGGGAGCGCGGCAGGCAGGACGCAGGTGATGCCCGACTTCGCCTTCGCGGTGATCAGGATGTACCCGCCGGCCTGGGTCTCGGACTTGGTGCTCCAGGAGATGTCGTTGGCGCCGCAGACCTGACCGACCTGCTCCCGCCTGCCGTTGCCGGTGTCGGCGCCGGAGCCTGCCCCGTCCTTGGTTCCCTTGCCGGCTGTGTCGGAGCGCTGGTCGGCACCCTTGTCCGTGCCCCGATCGCTGCTCGCGGCCGACGAGCCGGACGAGGTGCCCGGGGTGGCGGACGAAGAACTCTGCGCGGCACCGTTGTCCGTGGCCGCGTCCGTGTCCTGGCACGCCGTCATCAGCATGGCGCCGCCCACGAGCGCTGCGGAGACGAGGAGGGCCCTGCGACGGTTGCCGAACATGAAATCCCCTTGGTGATCAGTGGTTGAGGCCGGAGCGGCATCGGCTTCCCGGTGCTCGCTTGATCACTATGAGGGGGCTGTGCGCCGGAGGGATCCCGGAGTCTTCGTTCCAGGACGACGCTGTCGCAGACCGGTGACATGATCACGAAGCCAGGACCTGCGACGCCCGCCCTGCAGGTGGCGGCCGGACGCATGCTGGTCAGTCGGTGGCCCTGATGGGTGCGCTGCTGCGTCCGTGGCGTCGGCCGCTCAGTTCGGCGTCGAGGGTCTCCTGAGCCACGCGCATGGCCTCGGCGTACACGGGAGCCTGCAGCCGCTTCCACATCTCCTCCTCGGAGACGTCCTCGACGCGGCTGACCACCCACCAGATGTTGCCGAACGGGTCCTTGATCCGCCCTCCACGCTGGCCGAAGGCGTCGTCCACCAGAGAAGTGACGACCTGGCCGCCGACTGCAACGGCCCGGGAGAACGCCTCGTCCGCGTCGGCGACGAACAGGCGCAACAGGCTCGGCATGGTGGGCCAGGCCGCGTGACGGTCGAAGGCCAGCACGACGGTGTCGCCGACCCGGATCTCACCGTGCCCGATCGAGCCGTCCTCGGTCGACACCCGCGCGAGCTCCTCACCGCCGAACGCCTGGCTGACGAAGTCGAGGAACGCTCCCGTGTCGTCGGTGACGACCCAGGGCGCAACGGTGGTGTAGCCCTCAGGCGTGGTGTTGGTCTGCTCGGGCATCGCGGTCCTCTCGTCGCTGTTGCTCGTCGACAGCGAAGATAGGGGCGCTATAGGTCTGGCTCTGTCCTACTGGGCCCCCACGGCGATGCGAGCGGTACTCGCGGCAAGTGCTGGAAGGCGCCGGGCACGGACAGATTGATCTCCAGGCTTCCGGCACGCGTGAGGTCCGCCGGCTCAGGGTGGTGAAGGCTGTCGCAGGAGACCGCGCGGATCGGTTCCGGCGCCCCGGTCCTACCGCTTCGCCGACCCCGCTCGCACCGACCGGATCACGCCTGCCGCCGCGATCAGGAAGCCGACGCCCATCAGCATGCACAGCGACCAGGCGATGGACGGGAGCGGATGGGTGCCGAGGAAGAGGGGGGCCATGGTGGCCATGGTGGACAGGGCGCCGATGAAGAAGACGATCGCGCCGATCCGGACCAGCCGGTCACCTGCGCCAGAAGGTGTAGTACTCACCCGGCCAGGGTAGTTCCCGGCAGCGGCGGTCAACCCCGCGGCCGACCCTGCGGTCAACCCGGCGGTGACCGGTGTGCGCAACAAGCGTCGTTTCCGGACAGCGTCCGGATGATCAGGCTTGACGAGGGGTACCCCCCCTGGGGAGGCTGCTGCCAGCAGGGGAGCACCACCACTGGATAGCCTGACCTGCTGAGGCTTTGTTCCGGCATACGGGTTGAGATGGGGTGCGTGCTTTGCCGACTGGCAAGGTCAAGTGGTTCAACAGCGAGAAGGGCTTCGGCTTCCTCTCCCGCGACGACGGCGGCGACGTCTTCGTGCACTCCTCCGTGCTCCCCGACGGCGTCGATGCCCTCAAGCCGGGCCAGCGCGTCGAATTCGGGGTCGTCGCGGGTCAGCGTGGGGATCAGGCGCTCTCGGTGGCGATCCTGGACCCGACCCCCTCCGTCGCGGCCGCGCAGCGCCGCAAGCCGGACGAGCTCGCGTCCATCGTGCAGGACCTGACCACCCTGCTGGAGAACATCACGCCGATGCTGGAGCGCGGCCGGTACCCCGACAAGGCGGCCGGCAAGCAGATCGGCGGCCTGCTGCGCGCGGTCGCCGACCAGCTGGACGTCTGATCCCGCTCGACGTCTGATCCCGGGCGCAGCTCGGGCGAACGCGTGGCTCAGACGAAAGACAACGCGTCGGGGCCGAGGGGCGGTACCAGTCCCTCGGCCGCCGCGCGGGTCAGCAGTCCGCGGATCGCCGCGTAGCCGTCCTCGCCGAGGTCGGCGGTGAACTCGTTGACGTACAGCCCGATGTGCTGGTCCGCCACGGCCGGGTCCATCTCCTGGGCGTGCTCCAGCACGTACGGCCGGGACGTCTCCGGGTCGTCCCAGGCCATCCGTACCGAGGTGCGCACCGAGTCGGCGAGCAGCTTCAGCGTGTCCGCGCCCAGTGACCGCTTGGCGATGATCGCGCCCAGCGGGATCGGCAGCCCGGTCGTCTCCTCCCAGTGCCTGCCCATGTCGGCGAGGTTGTGCAGCCCGTAGTTCTGGTACGTGAAACGGGCCTCGTGGATGACGAGACCGGCGTTCACCTTGCCGTCGCGCACGGCGGGCATGATCTCGTCGAACGGCATCACGACGATCTCGCCGACACCGCCCGGCACCACCTCGGCCGCCCAGAGGCGGAACAGCAGATAGGCGGTGGAGCGCTCGCTCGGTACGGCGACGGTCTTTCCCGTCAGGTCCGTGTCCGCGCCCTCCCTCGTGAGGACGAGCGGGCCGCAGCCCCGGCCGAGTGCCCCGCCGCACGGCAGCAGCGCGTACTCGTCGAGCACCCAGGGCAGCACCGCGTACGAGACCTTGAGGACGTCGAGTTCGCCGCGCTCGGCCATTCCGTTGGTGATGTCGATGTCCGCGAAGGTGATATCGAGGGCGGGCGCGCCGGGGACCCTTCCGTGCGCCCAGGCGTCGAAGACGAAGGTGTCGTTCGGGCACGGCGAGAAAGCGATCCGCAGCGGGTTCGACGGGTCAGAAGTCGTGTCGGTCATGGTGGGTCCAACCTTCCAGTACGGGTACGAGCTTCCCGAACGCCCCGGTGAGCGCGGCCAGCGCGTCGCCGATACGCCAGGCGTCCCGGTCGCGCGGGCCGACGGCGTTCGAGACCGCCCTGATCTCCAGGACGGGCACGCCGACGCGGTCGGCGGCCTCCGCGACCCCGAAGCCCTCCATGGCCTCGGCGGCGGCCGACGGGTGCGCGGTGAGCAGGGCGGCGGCGCGGTCGGCGGTGCCGGTCACGGTGGAGACGGTGAGGACGTCGCCGGTGAGCGCGCCGGTGGCGGCGGCCACGTCACGTACCCGCGCGGGCGGTGGCGTGAACCGGTCGCGGCCGAAGCCCAGGCCGGTGACGGGCACGAAGCCCTCGGGCGTCTCGGCGCCCAGATCGGCGGCGACGATGCCGCTCGCGACGACGAGCGAGCCGACCGGGGCGGCAGGTGCGAATCCGCCGCCGATGCCGGCCGAGACGACGAGGCCGTACGGTCCGGAGGCGAGGCCGAAAGCCGTTCCGGCGGCCGCGGCGGCCGGTCCGACGCCACCCGCGAGGACGTCGAAGGGCCCCGCGCGGTGGATCTCGGCGCCGCCCGGCACGCTGTGCACGGGCAGCCCGGAAACGTCTCCGAACGCACGCGTGACCGCGTCCCGTTCTGCTGGGACAGCGGTCACGACGAGCACACGCACGGGGGAGTCCTCCGAGGTCAGGAGGGGGTCAGGAGGACTTCTTCAGCTCGAAGTGCCAGATGCCCGTGAGCTGCTTGCCCTTCGTCTCCACGATGCTGATCTGCGTCTTGTTCGTGGTCTCGCCGGTCTGGCTGGAGAAGAAGGCGCTGCCCGGGATGGACCGGTAGGTCTTCTTGTACGGCTCCTGCTCGGCCTGCTGGCCGTTGATGAACAGGGTCCAGCCGTTGTCCGCGACCTCGGGGTCGACGCCGAAGCGGACCTTGTCGTCCATCGCGACCTCGACGGACTTCTCCGCCTTCTTGTTGAGGCAGCTCTGGTACTCGGACTTCTTGAGGGGCTTGCCGTCGTTGTAGCAGGTCGCCTCGGAGCTCACCGAGTTGCCGCCGACCGTTACGGTCGCGAGCGGCGTCGGCTTGTCGCAGGCGGAGAGGACAAGGAGTCCCGCGGACACGGCACCAAGAGCGACGCCGATTCGGCGGCCCTTACCGGAGAAGAACGCAACGGTCATGGGCCGAAGGCTATCGGTCGCTCAGCTTCACGCCACGCGGGGGTGCGGCGAGCCGCGCCGCGCGGCGCCCAGCAGACCCCGTACGGACGTTGCGGCACCCAGGGCGAGGATGCCCGCGGCGACCGACATGCCCAGTACGCCGTTGAGGGGGAGGGCGATGCCGATGCCGCCGCCGACCACCCAGGACATCTGGAGCACGGTCTCGGACCGGGCGAACGCGGAGGTGCGTACCTCCTCGGGTACGTCGCGCTGGATCATCGCGTCCAGCGAGAGCTTCGACAGGGCCTGGGTGAAGCCCGCCGTGGCGCTGAGCGCGGCGACCATGACCGTGCTGAAGAAGAGCGCGGCGAGCACGGCGACCCCCAGGGCCAGGGCCAGCACCGACGCGACGATCACCTCGGGGCCGCGGGCCCGAAGCCAGGAGCCGACCGCCGTGCCGAGCGCGTTGCCCACGCCGGCCGCGACGCCGGCGATGCCGAGCGAGACGGCGGCGCTCTGCCCGGAGAGCGGCTGCTCGCGCAGCAGGAACGCCAGGAAGAAGATCAGGAAGCCGGAGAGCGCGCGGTGCGCGGTGTTGGCCTGGAGCCCGTTCAGTACGGACGGTCCCACGGACCGCAGTCCGGGCCGCTTCTCGCCGTTCCGCTCCTTGCGCCGCGCCCGCCAGGACCGCTTGCCGCCGTCCCGCCCCGACTCGGTCCGGGACACCGCCACGCCGTGCGGCGGCACCAGCCGGGCTTTCCGCTCGCCCTTCGCGGAGTCGACCTTGTGCGGCAACGTGAAGGCGAGCACGGTCCCGCCGAGAAAGATCACGCACGCGCCGTACAGCGGCCAGCCGGGCCCGAAGGTCTGCAGCCCCGCCCCGATCGGGGCGGCGATACCCGTTGCCAGGAGCCCGGCCAGCGTGACCCGGGAGTTCGCCTTCACCAGGGAGAAGCGGGGTGGCAGCAGCCGCGGCACCACCGCGCTGCGCACGACTCCGTACGCCTTCGAGCAGACCAGGACGCCCAGCGCGGCCGGATACAGCTCCAGGCCGCCGGTGGCGACCGCCCCCGACATGGTGAGCGCGAGCACCGCTCGGGCCAGCATGGCACCGGCCATCGCGGCGCGCCGCCCGTGCGGCAGGCGGTCCAGGAGCGGGCCGATCACGGGGGCGAGGAGCGTGAAGGGCGCCATGGTGACGGCGAGGTAGAGGGCGACGCGGCCGCGGGCCTCGTCCGTCGGTACGGAGAAGAACACCGTCGAGGCGAGCGCGACCGTGATCATCACATCGCCCGCGCCGTTCACGGCGTGCAGTTCGATCAGTTTGCCGAGCCCGGACTCCCCGGCGCCATGCGCGTGCGTCGCCTTCCGGATGCCCTTGACGGTGCCGGTGAACGGCTTGTGAAGGGCACGACCGATCGCCCGGCCCGTCCTGCGGAGCGGGCCGGGTTCTTTGTGCGACCTGGCGGAAGTCACTTCGTCATAGTGCCCCAGCCACGGTGGTGGCGAACCGGCATCGGTGCGGGACGCGGTGCACTCCGCCCTGTCGGGCCAGTGATCCGCCCAGGCCGGACGGGGCCGGCCCGGCCCGGGGCCGTGGCCCTTCGTGAGCGGCCCGGGGCGGTCTCCGCAGAGGATTCGTAAGGGATTCGCAGCGGTTTCCCAGGGGATTCTCCGGGGTTTCCCACGGGACACGACACCGGATACGGCCTTGTTTGGGACGGGCAGGTGGGCGGGGGGCGGCGGAGAGGGTAGCGTGCGTAGCGCGCCACCGGCGGTTGTTCTCGGCCGCGCGCCTCTCGGCGATCCCGCAGAATGGATTGCAGAAGGTGTGCCCGAGGCAGGCAGCAACGGGTGTGGACGTCGACGCGGCCCCCAGGTCCGCTCCGCCCGCATCCGTCATGGCCGAAACCGATGGATGTGCTGGCGCGCTCGTGAGACTGGCGTAGGAGAGAAGCGAGACCTGTGAGTGCTGCGACGACGCGAAGCCGTACGGCCCGTACCCCTGTCCCCGACCGTCTGTGCGCCGAGGCGGTAGACCTTGCCCGCGCGGCGGCCGAGGAGGCAGCCGCGCCGGGGGTCGTCGGTGAGCATGTGGCCGTGGTCTCCGAGGGGGACCGGGTCGTCACGCACTTCTTCGAGTGCAAGGAGCCCGGCTACCGGGGCTGGCGCTGGGCGGTGACCGTCGCCCGCGCCTCCCGCGCGAAGTACGTCACCCTCGACGAGACGGTGCTGCTGCCCGGCGGCGACGCGCTGCTCGCCCCGGAGTGGGTGCCGTGGAGCGAGCGGCTGCGCCCCGGTGACATGGGGCCCGGCGATCTGCTGCCGACCGAGGCGGACGACATCCGCCTGGAGCCCGGCTACACCGGCGAGGACGAGCCGCCGCCGAACTCCGCGGTCTCCGAGATGTCCCAGGAGATGGCCGACCTCGTCGACGCGGAGGACGCGGAGCTGACGACGCGCCCCGCGACGACGAGCCGGGGCTCGATCGCGGCGGTCGCGGACGAGCTCGGCATGCGGCGGGCGCGGGTGCTGTCCCGGTACGGGCTGCATGCGGCGGCCGACCGGTGGGACGAGACGTTCGGCGCGAAGACGCCGATGGCCCAGGCGGCCCCGGCCTCGTGCGTCACCTGTGCCTTCCTGGTGC
This sequence comes from Streptomyces sp. NPDC006510, assembly GCF_040611955.1. NCBI lineage: Bacteria > Bacillati > Actinomycetota > Actinomycetes > Kitasatosporales > Streptomycetaceae > Streptomyces > Streptomyces sp. NPDC006510. Next base: position 104,906 of record NZ_JBEXPH010000001.1, read on the forward strand.
CGCTGGCGGGCTCGCTGAGGCAGGCGTTCGGGGTGTGCGCCAACGAGTTCGGTCCGGCGGACGGGCGCGTCGTGTCGCTGTCGTACGGGTGCGGTGGGCATTCGGAGGCGGCGGTGATGCCGAAGCCGCCGAAGCCGGTGCCGCATGCGCTGGACACGATGCAGGCGGACGAGTATCCGTTGCGGCCGGCCCGGGATTCCGGCTCCGTGCCGGCGGAGGCGGACGGGCCCACGGAGGACCTCGGCCACTCCTAGGCGGTGGCCGGGGGGTGTGGCTTCCCGCGGCGTGCGGGGTGCGGCTTGCTCCGGCGGACCGGGTCCGTCCTCAATCGCCGGCGGGCTTGAGCGGGATGCCGGGCGCCCCGGCGAACCGCTTTGTCCTCGATCGCCGGACAGGCTTGATTTTGCCGCTCGTCCGGGGAATTTCCCCGCGGCCTGGGATTTCCCCCTTGCCCGGCGACCCCGGCCCGTCCGGCGCTTGAGGACGGAATCCTTGCCGCGGAGGGCAGTGCGGCAACCTCCTGCCCAGCGGCGGACCCAAGCGCGGACCCAAGCGCGGACCCAAGGCGCGGCGCCAAGCGCGGCGCCCACGGGCTCGAACCGGCCGAAGCGCTGTCCGGCGGCCCCCGTCCGGTGCGAGGACCCGGTACCTTCGGGCGCACACTTGGCGGCACGGGCAGTGTGTAACCGGAAAGAGCGGAGTCAGAGCGTGAGCATGAATGCGACCGAGGGGGCCGATCCGTTCGGGACCGCACGGCTGCGGCGCGGTGTGCTCGACGCCTGGGGCGCCGGCCCCGCCAGATTCCGAGAGGACGCCAACGCCGAGGAGGACCTCGCGCTCGGCGGCTACCGCGACCGCCTGGTCGTCGAGCTGGCCCAGAACGCCGCCGACGCCGCCGCCCGCGCCCGGGTTCCCGGCCGGCTCCGCCTCACCCTGCACCAGGCGACTCCGGACACCCCCGCCGTCCTCGCCGCCGCCAACACCGGCGCACCCCTCGACGCCACCGGCGTGGAGTCGCTCTCCACCCTGCGCGCCTCCGCCAAGCGCGAGGGGCACGAAGGGGCCGTCGGCAGGTTCGGCGTCGGCTTCGCCGCCGTGCTCGCGGTGAGTGACGAGCCCGCCGTCGTCGGCCGGCACGGCGGGGTCCGCTGGTCCCTCGCCGAGGCCCGCGACCTCGCCGCACGGGCGGCCGTCGCCAGCCCCGGCCTCGGCGACGAGCTGCGCCGCCGCGACGGCCACGTACCCCTGCTCCGGCTCCCGCTGCCCGCCGAGGGCACCGCACCCGACGGGTACGACACCGTCGTCGTCCTCCCGCTGCGCGACGGCGGTGCCGAGGACCTCGTGGTCCGGCTGCTCGACGCGGTCGACGACGCGCTGCTGCTCACCCTGCGCGGCCTCGACGAGATCGTGATCGAGACCCCGGACACCGTACGGACGCTGCGCCGCTCCGAGCACGGCCCGTACATCCACGTCGAGGACTCCGCGCACGGTACGAACCGCTGGCGCACCGTCACCCACCAAGGCCCCGTCGAGCCCGCCCTGCTCGCCGACCGCCCCCGCGAGGAACGGCTGCGCCCGCACTGGTCGGTCACCTGGGCGGTGCCGGTGGACACGGAGGGCGCCCCGGCACGCCCCCGTACCCTCCCCGTCGTCCACGCGCCGACCCCCACCGACGAACCCCTCGGCATCCCCGCGCTGCTCATCGCGTCGCTGCCGCTCGACACCGCCCGCCGCCACTTCGCGCCGGGACCGCTCACCGACTTCCTGGTGCAGCGCGCCGCCGACGCGTACGCCGAACTGCTGGCCGGCTGGCAGCCGGTGTCCGTCGACACCATCGACCTCGTACCGGGGCCGCTAGGCAAGGGCGAACTGGACGGCGCACTGCGCGGCGCGATCCTGGAGCGGCTGCCGCGCGTCGCGTTCCTGGCGCCCGCCGCCCCGCGCGACACCACCGCCGAGGCGGACCGGTGGGACACCTGGGACGTGCGGCCGGACGGCTTCCCCGGGACGGCCACCACGGCGCTGCGGCCCATCGAGGCCGAGGTGCTGGAAGGGGTCGGCGCCGAGACGGTACGGGTGCTCGCCGAGGTCCTGCCGTGTCTGCTGCCCGCCGGACTGGAACGCCGCAGCGAGCTGCGTACGCTCCGGATCGCCCGGGTCCCGCTGACCGAGGCGATCGACCGGCTCGCCGGCCTGGAGCGCGACCCCGGCTGGTGGCGGCGGCTGTACGACAGCCTGTCCGGCATCGACCCGGACCGCCTCTCCGGCCTGCCCGTACCGCTGGCCGGGACACCGGAGGCCGCGGACTCCGGTGCCCCGGCCATGCCCCGCACCACCATCGGACCCCGCCAGGTCCTCCTCCCGCTCCCCGACGCGGCTGCCGGACCGGTGCTGGAACGCCTCGCCCGGCTCGGGCTGAAGGTCGCCCACCCGGACGCCGCCCATCCGCTGCTGGAGAAGCTGGGCGCCCTGCCCGCCACCCCGCGCGCCGTGCTGACGACCCCGCAGGTGCGGGCCGCCGTCGCCGGGTCGCTCGACGCGGGCGAGATCTGGGACGAGGACGCGCTGGACGGCGACGAGCTCGCCGAGACCGTCCTCACCCTCGTACGGGACGCCGAACTGGCACCGGGTGACGAGCCCTGGCTCGGCGCGCTCGCCCTCCCCGACGAGGACGGCGAACCGGCCCCCGCCGGTGAACTCGTCCTGCCCGGGAGCCCGTTCGCGGCCGTCATGCGAGAAGGCGAACTGGCCCTCTGCGACCAGGAGCTGGCCGACCGCTGGGGCGAGCAGCCGCTCACCGCCTGCGGCGTACTGGCCACCTTCGCACTCGTACGGACCACCGATGTCGTGCTGGACCCGGACGAACTGGAGCCGCGCGAGGGCGACTTCGCCGAGCCCGACGACGCCGGTCTGCTGGACGCCGTGGACGTGTGGTGCGAGGACATCCTCGACCAGCTGCCCGACACACCCGTACCGCCGGTCGCCACCGAGATCGTCGCCGTCCGCGACCTCGACCTGGTCGACGACGACGCCTGGCCGCAGGCGCTCGCCATGCTCGCCCGACCGCCGCTGCGCGACGCGCTGACCCAGCCGGTGCGGGTGCTGCTGCCGGACGGCACCACGCAGTCCGTCCGCTCGTACACGGCCTGGTGGCTGCGCGACCACCCGGTGCTCGACGGCCGTCGGCCCGCCGGGCTGCGGGCCGCGGGCGGCGACCCCCGGCTGGCCGGGCTGTACGACTCCGCCGACGCGACCGGCTTCGACGACGCGCAGGTGCTGCGCGCCCTCGGCGTACGGACCTCCGTGGCCGCGCTGCTCGACGAGCCGGGCGGCGCCGCCGAACTCCTCGGCCGGCTCGCGGACGAGGGCCGACCGGTCGGCCCCGTACAGCTGCACTCCCTGTACACCGCCCTGGCCGACCTCGACCCGGAACAGGTCACGCTGCCGGACGAGCTGCGGGCCGTGGTCGACGGCGAGGTGCGGGTCGTCGACGCGGCGGACGCCGTGATCGCGGACGCCCCCGATCTGCTGCCGCTCACCGAAGGGCTCCCGCTGCTCCCGGTCGCCCCGACGCGCGCGGCCGAACTGGCCGAGCTGTTCCAGGTGCGCCGGCTCGGCGAGAGCGTCGATGCGCAGGTGTCGACGGAGGGCGAGCAGCATCAGGTGCCGGATGCGGTACGGGTCCTGCTCGGCGCCGGTACCCCGCACTCGTACGTCGAACACGGCGAACTGCGCGCGGGCGGCGTCGAACTGGACTGGCGCCGCACCCCCGACGGCACGGTCCACGCCGCCACGCTGGAGGGTGTCGCGGCGGGGCTGGCCTGGGCGGCGGGGCAGTGGCCGCGCCGCTTCGAGGTCGCGGCACTTCTGGAGGACCCGTCCCGTACGGAGGAGCTGGCCCGGGACCGCTGGTTCGACTGACGGGCGGTCACAGGCGGTCAGGGGCGGTCGGGACACCGGTGGAGGGATCTTCGCAAGAAGTTCAACTCGGTGTACAACCCTTCACATGTGTCGCGGGTCTGGTCTTTCGAGTCAGCAGACTCACAGTCCGAACCAGTCCCGCGCGAGGCGCATCACGTGCCCGCGGGGCTCTTTCTCCACTGGGGAAACACATGCGTATTCGTGCCACTGTTGCTGCCGTTTCCGGCGCCCTGGCCCTGTCTGCTCTGGCTGTCCCGGCCGCCCAGGCGGGCGACCACTCCGTCCCGAACCTGCACAAGCCGACGTCGGGTGCCGAGGTCTTCGGCACCGCTGCGGCGGGCTCGGCGAAGGCCGCCGCGGCCGCCACCGCCGACGCCACGGAACCGGTCATCTCCAAGGTCGTCGTCAACGGCGGCAAGGACATCGTCCTGGGCACCACCGCCGAGAAGACGATCTCCATCTCCGTCACCGCGTCGCACGCGACCGGTGTCATCGACGCCTACGCCGACCTCTGGCACGGCACGAACCCGACGTCGCCGGACACCATCGACGGCGCCATCCTGCCGAACGAGGACGTCTCGACCTGCACCAAGGTCAACGCGACGACCTCCACCTGCAAGCTGACGTTCACGATCGACCCGCGCTACGACCTGTACAAGAACTCCCTGGCCGGCACCTGGCACGTCTCCGCGGGCGCGCTCGCCGGCAACCAGACCGACATCGCCTACACCGACTTCTACAGCACCGCCCGGGTGCAGCGGCTGTCGAAGCTGACGGTCAACGCCGCCCCGGAGCCGGTCAAGAAGGGCGGGACCATCACGGTCACCGGGAAGCTGTCGCGGGCGAACTGGGAGGACCACGCGTACCACGGTTACGCGACGCAGTCCGTGAAGCTCCAGTTCCGCAAGAAGACCAGCTCGACGTACACCACGATCAAGACGATCAAGACGAGCAGCACCGGCACGCTGAAGACCACGGTCAAGGCCTCGGTCGACGGCTACTGGCGCTACAGCTTCGCCGGTACGTCCACCACCCCGGCCGTCACCACCGCCGGCGACTTCGTCGACGTGCGCTAGTCCGCCGACCTGAAGCAGATCCACCCGGCCACACCCGTGGCCACCCGTGAGCAGCGGGATCCCTCCACGAGGGGTCCCGCTGCTCACGCATCCGTCCCGTGCATCCCACCCGGCCCCCAAGGCCTTTCTCCACGGAGAAACCCATGCGCATACGTGCCACTGTCGCCGCAGCCTCCGGCGCCCTGGTCCTGTCCGCCCTCGCCGTTCCGGCGGCGCACGCGACCACGGCCGATCCCGTCCTCTCCAAGATCACCGTCAACGGTGGCAAGGGCATCGTCCTGGGGACGACGGCGCCGAGGACCATCACCGTCTCGGTCACCGCCTCGCACGCCTCCGGCATCGAAACCGGCTGGCTGATCCTGTGGCACGGCAAGGACCAGGACGAGGGCATGGACGGCGCCCTGCTGCCCAACGAGGACGAGGCGACCTGCAAGGCCGCGAACGCGACCACCAGCACCTGCTCCCTCACCATCACCATCGACCCCAGGGTCGACCTGCCGAAGAACGCGCTGGCGGGCTCCTGGCACGTCCTCGCGGGCGCGGAGGCCAAGGACGGCTCCAGCTACTACTCCGACTTCGCCGCCACGGCGAAGGTCCAGCGCTACTCGAAGCTGACGGTCAACGCCTCGCCGGAGCCCGTGAAGAAGGGCGGGACCATCACGGTCACCGGGAAGCTGTCGCGGGCGAACTGGGAGGACCACGCGTACCACGGTTACGCGACGCAGTCCGTGAAGCTCCAGTTCCGCAAGAAGACCAGCTCGACGTACACCACGGTCAAGACGATCAAGACGAACAGCACCGGGAACCTGAAGACCACGGTCAAGGCCTCGGTCGACGGCTACTGGCGCTACAGCTTCGCCGGTACGTCCACCACCCCGGCCGTCACCACCGCCGGCGACTTCGTCGACGTGAAGTGACGGCGGGGCGGGGACGGCGCACTACGACGGGAAGCGTCGGCCGACCAGCCGCCAGGCGTACTCCAGGCCGGCCGCCGCCACCACCGCGATCCCCACCGCGGCCCACGGCATCGTCGTTCCCACCAGCTTCAGCGCGAAGAACTCCTGGAGCCACGGCACCACCAGCACGATCAGGAACGCCAGCCCCATCGCCGCCACCAGGCCGATCCGCCACCAGGTGTACGGGCGGGCGATGATCGCCAGCACCCACATCGAGACCAGGAACAGCGTGAGCGTGGCCGCGCTGGTCTCCGCGTCCAGCGCACCGGGGCCGGTGTAGTAGTGCCGGGCGATCAGATACGTCGCGAAGGTGGCGACGGCCGCGATGACGCCGGACGGGATCGCATACCGCATGACACGGCGCACGAAGTGCGGATGGGCGCGTTCCTTGTTGGGGGCGAGGGCCAGGAAGAACGCCGGGACGCCGATCGTCAGCGTCGACAGCAGGGTCAGATGGCGCGGCAGGAACGGGTAGTCGACCTGCGTGCAGACCACCAGGACCGCCAGCAGCACCGAGTAGACGGTCTTGGTCAGGAACAGGGTGGCGACCCGGGTGATGTTGCCGATCACCCGGCGGCCCTCGGCGACGACGGACGGCAGCGTCGCGAAGCTGTTGTTCAGCAGCACGATCTGGGCGACGGCCCGGGTCGCCTCGGAACCCGAACCCATGGAGACGCCGATGTCGGCGTCCTTCAGCGCCAGTACGTCGTTGACGCCGTCGCCGGTCATGGCGACGGTGTGGCCGCGGGACTGGAGGGCGGCGACCATGTCCCGCTTCTGCTGCGGGGTGACCCGGCCGAAGACCGCGTTCTCCTCCATGGCCGTGGCCATCTCGTCCGGGTCGGTGGGCAGCCGGCGCGCGTCCAGGGTGTGCTCGGCGCCCGGCAGGCCCAGCTTTCCGGCGACCGCGCCGACCGAGACCGCGTTGTCACCGGAGATCACCTTCGTGGCGACCCGCTGGTCGGCGAAGTAGGACAGGGTCTCCCCGGCGTCGGGCCGCAGCCGCTGCTCCAGCACGACCAGCGCGCTCGGTACGGCCCCGGCCGCGATGCCCGGCCCGTCGAGCGCACCCTGCGCGCGGGCCAGCAGCAGTACCCGCAGACCCTGCTCGTTGAGCTGCTCGATCTCGGTGAGCGCCGGGTCCTGCTCGGGCAGCAGCACATCGGGGGCGCCGAGCAGCCAGGACGACTCCCGGCCGCCGCCCTCGTCGAACGCGGCGCCGCTGTACTTGCGGGCCGAGGAGAACGGCAGCGTCTGGGTGCACCGCCACTGCTCGCCGTCCGGGTAGGCGTCGACGATGGCCTGGAGGCTGGCGTTGGGCCGGGGGTCGGACGAGCCGAGGGCGCCCAGCACGCTCCGTATGTACGTGTCGTCCGCACCGCCCAGCGTCCGCACCTCGGTGACGTCCATGCCGCCCTCGGTGAGGGTGCCGGTCTTGTCCAGGCAGACGACGTCGACGCGGGCGAGCCCCTCGATGGCGGGGAGCTCCTGCACCAGGCACTGCTTGCGGCCGAGCCGTACGACGCCGATCGCGAAGGCGACCGAGGTGAGCAGCACCAGGCCCTCGGGGATCATCGGGACGATGCCGCCGACGGTCCGGGCGATCGACTCCTTGACGTCGTTGTTCTTGACGACGAGCTGGCTGATGACGAGGCCGATCGCGGTCGGCACCATCATCCAGGTGACGTACTTGAGGATCGTGGAGATGCCGGTGCGCAGCTCGGACTGGACGAGGGTGAAGCGGGACGCCTCCTCGGCGAGCTGGGCGGCGTAGGCCTCGCGGCCGACCCTGGTGGCGGTGAAGGCACCGCCGCCCGCGACGACGAAGCTGCCGGACATCACCGGGTCGCCGGGCTGCTTCAGCACCGGGTCGGCCTCGCCGGTGAGCAGCGACTCGTCGATCTCCAGACTGTCGGCCTCGGCGACCGTGCCGTCCACGACGGCCTTGTCGCCGGGGCCCAGCTCGACGAGATCGCCGAGGACGATCTCGGAGGTGGAGATCTCGGCCGCGACCCCGTCGCGCCGCACCGTGGGTTTGGCCTCGCCGATGACCGCGAGGCTGTCCAGGGTCTTCTTGGCCCGCCACTCCTGGATGATGCCGATGCCGGTGTTGGCGATGATCACGAAGCCGAAGAGGCTGTCCTGGATCGGCGCGACGAACAGCATGATCAGCCAGAGCACGCCGATGATCAGGTTGAACCGGGTGAAGACGTTGGCGCGGACGATCTCGCGGACGGAGCGGGACGAGCGGACGGGTACGTCGTTGACCTCGCCGCGGGCGATCCGCTCGGCCACCTCGGCCGCGGTCAGCCCGCGTGGGTTCACGGCCGGGGCGGGCAGCCTCATCGGGTGGACCGGGTCGAGCTCGGCCCCGGCGTCGATCATGGCCGAACCGGGGTGGTCGGTGGAGCCGGTTGCTTCGGGAGTCTGCTCACCGAAGGAATGGGATGCCCGCTGCGTCATGGTTTCGACGGTACGGGCGGACGGCCTGAATCACCCACTGGGCGGTCCGAAGATCAGACCGGGGGAGGAGGGGAATGGTCCTGTGGTGGTACGAGCACCTGGCGCCGGACCGTGTTCTACGGAGAGGCCGGGCCGTGTCGACCGGCGTCAGACGGTGGCGCCCGACGCGCCCTCGGAGCCCGTCCCGGCGCCGGACGTGCCGGTGCCGGCCGACGCCGCGGCCGCCGCCCGCTTGATCGCCGCGTCGCGCCCCCGCACGTACCAGATGCCGATCAGGCCGAGCCCCGCACCGGCCAGACAGGTCCACAGCCACCACAGATGTCCGTGGTCGTCGAACCAGCCGTAGAACGGGAGCTGGACCAGGAAGAGGACGAACCAGAGGATCGTGCCGCCGGTGATGGTGGCGACGACGGGCCCCTCCAGGGGCTCGGGTGCCTCGTGCTTCGGTGTCCACTTCGCCATGACCTCAGTCTATGGGGCCCCATACGGCCCCCTCCCGTAGCCCGTGAAGTCCGGATGCATAAGAGCGCTCGGCCCAGGCGGCCCAAGGGTCTACGCGCGGAGATAGCGATCTTTGCCTTATGTATTCATACTGAATCTGCTTGAGGCTGACTCGAATTATTCGTGTAAAAGTCCAAAGCTGACCACTTTCTTCCCCCTCTACGTACGACTGAGGTCATACATGTCCCCCTCGGCCACCGCTCCGGTCGATGCCAAGCAGCCGGCGGCCCCTCAGCCGCGAGGCGGCCTGGATCGTTTCTTCAAGATCTCCGAGCGGGGGTCGTCGGTCGCACGAGAGATCCGCGGCGGATTCGCCACGTTCTTCGCGATGGCGTACATCATCGTGCTGAACCCGATCATTCTCGGCAGCGCCAAGGACATGTACGGGCATCAGCTCGACGGCGGCCAGCTGGTCACCGCCACCGTGCTGACCGCCGCGTTCTCCACGCTCCTGATGGGCGTCATCGGCAACGTACCGATCGCGCTGGCCGCCGGCCTCGGCGTCAACACCGTCGTGGCCCTCCAGCTCGCCCCCCGGATGAGCTGGGCGGACGCGATGGGCATGGTCGTCCTCGCGGGCATCGTGGTGATGCTGCTGGTCGCGACCGGGCTGCGGGAACGCGTGATGCACGCCGTGCCGAAATCGCTCCGCAAGGGCATCGCGATCGGCATCGGCCTCTTCATCCTGCTGATCGGCCTGGTCGACTCGGGCTTCGTCTCCCGCGTCCCGGACGCCGCGCACACCACCGTGCCGCTCCAGCTCGGCGGCGACGGCCACCTCAACGGCTGGCCGGTCCTGGTCTTCATCATCGGTGCGCTGCTCACCCTCGCGCTGATCGTCCGCAAGGTGCCGGGCGCGATCCTGATCTCCATCGTCGCGATGACGGTCGTCGCGCTGATCATCGATGCCGTCGCCGATCTGCCGGCCGGGGCGTGGGGTCTGACCGTTCCGCAGTGGCCGGGCAATCCGGTCGCCACCCCGGACTTCGGGCTGATCGGGCACGTCAGTCTGTTCGGCGGCTTCAGCAAGGTCGGCGTGCTCACCGGCATCCTGTTCGTCTTCACCGTGCTGCTGTCCTGCTTCTTCGATGCGATGGGCACCATCCTCGGTGTCGGCGACGAGGCGAAGCTGACCGACCCGGAGGGCAACTTCCCCGGCATCAACAAGGTGCTGTTCGTGGACGGCATCGCGGTCGCCGCGGGCGGTGCGAGCTCCGCCTCCGCGGGCACCTGTTTCGTGGAGTCCACGGCGGGTGTCGGCGAGGGTGCCCGCACCGGCTTCGCGAGCATCGTGACGGGTCTGCTGTTCACGATGGCGCTGTTCCTGACGCCGCTGGCGACCATGGTCCCCTCGCAGGCGGCCACCCCCGCGCTGCTGGCGGTGGGCTTCCTGATCATCTCGGGCTCGGTGCGGGACATCGACTGGAGCGACTACACGCTCGCCATCCCGGCCTTCCTCGCCATGGTGATGATGCCGTTCACGTACTCGATCACCAACGGCATCGGCATCGGCTTCATCGCCTTCTCCGTGCTGCGGGTGGCGGCCGGGCGCTGGCGCGAGGTGCCGGTGGCCATGTACGTGGTGTCGCTGGTCTTCGTCTTCTACTACGCGATGCCGGCCCTGGGCCTCACGTGACCTCTTCGGCCCTGATCCCCGCGGTCCCTTCCGGGCCGTAGAACCTCTCCGTCTCGTCGACGGCCGCCTTGAAGCGCTCGTCGAAATCATCGCGAATGAGCGTCCGGACCACATAGTCCTGGACGCTCATTCCGCGTTTGGCGGCATGCTGCCGGAGCCGGTCGAGCAGCTCACCGTCTATCCGCAGGCTGAGCACAGTCGATCCCATGGCAAGCAGGGTTACGGCCCACTGGGTCGTTTCGCGTCACTTTCCGGATCCGACTCACTCGTTCGGGTGACCGATTGGGTGAAGTGCCTCTCGCGCGTGTAACACGAATGGTCTTTAGAGCGACTAATGAGTTACGCTAATAAACATGCCTGACCTGATCCACGACGGCGACAGTGCGGCCGCCGTGAGCTCCCTTCGCTCCGCCGTGATGCTGCTCAGCCGACGCCTCAAGCACCAGCGCGTCGACGAGTCGCTGAGCCCCACCGAGATGTCGGTGCTCGGCACGCTCGCCAGGTGCGGCTCGGCCACGCCGGGCGAACTGGCCCGCAAGGAGCATGTGCAGCCTCCGTCGATGACCCGCATCGTCGCGCTGCTGGAAGCGAAGGGGCTGGTCAGACTGGAACCGCACCCCGATGACCGTCGCCAGAAGGTGGTCAGCCAGACCGAGCAGGCGGAAGCCATGCTCGAAGAGAGCCGCTCCAAGCGGAACGCCTGGCTGACCGCCCTCGCCGAGGGCCTGGACGAGGACGAGTGGGAGACGCTGCGCAAGGCGGCGCCCGTGCTGGAGAAGCTCGCCCACCTGTAGCGGGGCAGGCCGCGCGCAGCCGGCGCACCGCCCGCACCGCCGCACCCCGTCAGTCAGCGAAATGTATACGCCCGAGGAGGCGAACCCTTTTGAGTACGGGATCCGGAGCAGACTCCGCCCCCGCACCGACTTCCACCCACGAGAGCAAGCCCGGCGGGACCTTCTCGTCGCTGAAGATCCGTAACTACCGCCTGTTCGCCACGGGCGCCGTGATCTCCAACACCGGTACCTGGATGTCCCGCATCACGCAGGACTGGCTCGTCCTGAGCCTCACCGGGTCCGCCACCGCCGTCGGCATCACCACGGCCCTCCAGTTTCTTCCGATGCTTCTGTTCGGCCTCTACGGCGGTGTCATCGCGGACCGCCTCCCGAAGCGGAAGCTCCTGCTCTTCAGCCAGGCGGCGCTCGGCCTGTGCGGGATCGCCCTCGCGGTGCTCACGCTCTCCGGGGTCGTCCAGGTGTGGCACGTCTACCTCATCGCCTTCCTGCTCGGCATGGTGACGGTGGTCGACAACCCGGCCCGTCAGTCGTTCGTGTCCGAGATGGTCGGACCCGCCCAGCTGCGCAACGCGGTCAGTCTCAACTCGGCGAACTTCCAGTCCGCCCGGCTCATCGGCCCGGCCGTCGCCGGTGTCCTGATCACCACGGTCGGCAGCGGCTGGGCCTTCATGTTCAACGGCCTGTCCTTCGCCGCCCCGCTCGTGGGCCTGCTGATGATGCGTACGAGCGAGCTGCACAGGACCACCGTCGTACCGCGCGCCAAGGGACAGCTGCGGGAGGGCCTGCGTTATGTCTCCGGCCGCCCCGAGCTGATCTGGCCGATCGTCCTGGTCGGCTTCGTCGGCACGTTCGGGTTCAACTTCCCGATCTGGCTCACGGCCTTCGCGGACGAGATCTTCCACGGCGGCGCCGGGATGTACTCGTTCTTCAACATCCTCATGGCGGCCGGCTCCCTCGCCGGTGCCCTGCTCGCCGCCCGCCGCCGCTCCTCCCGGCTGCGGATGCTGGTGGCCGCGGGCACGGCGTTCGGCGTGCTGGAGATCATCGCGTCCCTGTCGCCGTCCGTCTGGCTCTTCGCGGTCCTGCTGGTCCCGATCGGCATGATCGGCCTGACGACCAACATCAGCGCGAACACCAGCGTCCAGATGGCCGCCGACCCGGCCATGCGCGGCCGGGTCATGAGCCTGTACATGATGGTCTTCGCCGGTGGTACGCCGGTGGGCGCCCCGATCGTCGGCTGGATCAGCGATGCCTACGGGGTCCGTACGGGCATGGCTGTCGGCGGCGCGTTCTCCCTGGTGGCCGCGCTCGGTGTCGGCCTGATGCTGGCCCGCGTCGGAGGCCTGCGCCTCCGCGTCGACCTGCGGCCCGGCCGTCCGCACGTCCGGTTCGTCCCGCGGGAGGAGCTGGCCGCGGCGGCGTGAGCGCCGTCCGACGAGACACATGGCACGGCCCCGACCGGTGAGCACCGGTCGGGGCCGCCGTGTGTCCGCAAGCGTCAGTCGCGGGGGAAGCCGCCGGTCTCCAGGGTGAGGCCCACCACGGTCGAGGTGAGGTCGACCGGGGTGCCGAAGTCGAGGCTCAGCACGCTGCGGTACTCGTCCTCCTTCGGGAGCGTGTGGAGGTGCCAGGTGCCGGTGTACGGGTCGACGATGAGGTACACGGGCACACCGGCGGTGGCGTAGGTGGCCTTCCTCGATCCGTAGTCGTTCGCGGCGGTGCTCTTCGAGATCACCTCGGCCACGAACTCGATGTCTTGGTAGTGGCACTGGCCGTTGGCGTCCTCGGTGGCACCTTCGGTCAGTGCGACGACATCGGAGGCGAAACCGTTGAGTAGCCCGGTCATCGTGGCGCTCCTCCCCGGTGCCGCGCGGGCGCGGGCAGCCGCGTAGTACAACGATACGTACGGAGGCCGAGACACGCCTGTACGGTGCGACACTCGGCCCATGAGCCGTCTCAGACTCTTCGTTGCCGTGCTGCCGCCCGCCCCCGCCGTCGAGGAACTGCGCCGCGCTGTCGCCCCGCTGCACGCGCTTCCCGAGGCCAAGGGTCTTCGCTGGACCGGGCTGCCCGGCTGGCACTTCACGCTCGCCTTCCTCGGGCCCGTGGACGAGGAACTGCTGCCCGAACTGAAGGAGCGTCTCGCACGGGCCGCCCACCGCACCGACCCCTTCTGGCTGCGCATCCACGGCGCGGGCCGGTTCGGCGGGCGGGCGCTCTGGACGGGGGCCGCGGGCGCGCTCGACACGCTGCGGCTCCTCGCCGAGCGCGCCGACGCCGCCGCCCGCCGCACCGGCATCCCGATGGACGAGCACCGCGCCTACCACCCGCACCTCACCCTCGCCCGCAGCCGCCGCGCCGAGGTCGACCTGCGCCCCCTGGTCGAGGAGCTCGGAAGCTTCGAGGGCACCGGGTGGGAGGTCGGCGAATTGGCCCTGGTACGCAGCAATCTGCCGGTCGCGGGGGTGCCGGGCGAGCGGCCCAGGTACGAGGTGGTCGCATCCTGGTCGCTGGGGCACTGAGGTCGGCGGTTACGCTCGGAGGGTGGATCCGAAGACCAGAAACCGCATCATGGCGGCCGTGCTCGTGCTGATGTTCATCGTCGTCGCCGTGGCGGCCGCCGTCGGGGCGTGACCCGGCCGGCCTCCGTCGGCGTCCGTGCCGCAGCCGGCGGCGTACGCCCCTCCTCGGCGGGCGGCAGGAAGCCCATGCGCCCCTTCCTCAGACGGCGAGGGCCCGCGCGGTCTCCTCGGCGAACGCCTCCGGGTTGTCCAGCATGATGTTGTGCCCGCACTCCGGGACCGCCACGACCCGCACCCCGTGCTCGGCGAGCGTCTCCTCACCGGGCAGCGGCCCGTCGTCCAGCGGCCGCAGGAAGGTGCGCGGGATCTTCAGGTCCAGCAGCAGTTCACGCATCGTCGGCGTCGTCCCGGCGGCGAGGTGCACCGCGCTGCGGTGCAGCGCCTCGTGGCCCGCCAGGCGCATCGTCGCCCACCAGTGCGGCCCCACCCGGTCGCGCACCTCGGCCCGGCCGTGCGCCAGGAACTCCTTCTCCGAGTACGCCGCGATGCCGCTGCTGCCAGGCCGGGCGGGGCCGGGGGCGACCGGGTCGAGATTGGCGTCGACCAGGACCAGCCGGGCCACCAGGCGCGGATGGCGCGCCGCGAGCACGATGGCCACCGCGCCGCCCATGCTGTGCGCGATCACGTCCGTGTCGTACGCCCCGGCCGCCTCCAGCGCCGCCGCCACCGCGTCGGCGTGCTCCTCCAGTGTGTAGCCGAAATCCGTGGGGCGGTCGCTGATCCCGAAGCCCAGCAGGTCCATGAGCAGCGAGCGGCTGCCGGCCAGCAGGGGATGGGCGGCGCTCGCGGTGAAGTACGGGCCGGACGAGGCCCCGAGCCCGTGCAGATAGACCCGGGTGCGGGTACTGCCGGGCCGGCCGGGGAGCTCCACCCACCTGATGCGCGCGCCGTCCGCGGTCACCCGGGCGTTGTGCATGTCTTCCTCCTCGTCATCGCCAAGCATCGGGGAGACTATACATAGATGCCGATGTATAAGGCTCGTCGGAGAGGATACGCACATGCTGGAACTGGCCATCCTTGGATTTCTGTACGAGCAACCGCTGCACGGCTACGAGCTGAAGCGTCGGGTCGCCCACCTCACCGGGCACGTCCGCCCCATCGCGGACGGCACGCTGTACCCGGCGATCAAGCGCCTGGAGCGCGCCGGATGGCTGGAGCGCCGCACCGAACCCGGCAGCAGGGCCGCCCCCCGCCACACCCTCACCCTGACCGGCCCGGGACGCGAGGAGCTGCGGCGGCGGCTGCGGGAGGCCGACGAGGTGGACATCAGCGACGAGAACCGCTGGTTCACCGTCCTCGCCTTCCTGCGCCATCTGCCGTCCCCGGCCGAGCAGGCCGACGTACTGCGGCGCCGGCTTGCGTTCCTGGAGGAGCCGAGCAGCTTCTTCTACGAGGGGGAGCGGCCGCTCGGCGCCGAGTCGTTCGACGACCCGTTCCGGCGGGGGCTGCTGAGGATCGCCCGCGCGACCAGCGAGGCGGAGCTGAGCTGGCTCGGGCAGACGCTGAAGGAACTGCACGCGCCCTGAGCCGACGCCGCTCTCCGTGGACAGTGGACGTACGAACGGGCCGCCGCCACCCACGCCCCCTGCGGGGACGGGACGGCGACGGCCCGGTGGTCCAACGGCCGGTCAGACGGTCCTCACCAGGCGAACGCCTCCGGCGAGGGCCCCGGACCCGGGAAGATCTCGTCCAGCGACGCCAGCAGCTCCGCCGAGAGGTCGAGCTCCAGTGCCCGCAGCGCCGAGTCCAGCTGCTCCCGGTTGCGCGGTCCGACGATCGGCCCCGTCACCCCGGGCCGGGTGAGCAACCAGGCCAGGCCGACCTCGCCCGGCTCCAGACCGTGCTTGTCGAGCAGGTCCTCGTACGCCTGGATCTTCTCGCGCTGCGCCGCGTTCTTCAGTGCGTCCGCGCTGCGGCCGGAGGCCGAGCGCCCGGCCGTGCCCTCGCGCTCCTTCTTCAGCACACCGCCCAGCAGCCCGCCGTGCAGCGGGGACCACGGGATGACCCCGAGGCCGTAGTCCCGCGCGGCCGGGATGACCTCCATCTCGGCGCGGCGCTCCATCAGGTTGTAGATGCACTGCTCGCTGACCAGCCCCAACGAGCCCCGCCGGGCGGCCAGTTCATTGGCCTGGGCGATCTTGTAACCGGCGAAGTTCGAGGAACCCGCGTAGAGGATCTTGCCCTGCTGGACCAGGACGTCGATCGCCTGCCAGATCTCCTCGAAGGGGGTGTTCCGGTCGACGTGGTGGAACTGGTAGAGGTCGATGTAGTCCGTCTGGAGCCGCTTCAGCGAGGCATCGACCGAGCGCCGGATGTTCACGGCGGAGAGCTTGTCGTGGTTGGGCCAGGCCTCGCCGTCGGTGCCCATGTTCCCGTACATCTTGGTGGCCAGGACCACCTTGTCGCGGCGTTCGCCGCCCTTGGCGAACCAGGTGCCGATGATCTCCTCGGTGCGGCCCTTGTTCTCGGCCCAGCCGTACACGTTCGCGGTGTCGAAGAAGTTCAGCCCCGTGTCCAGTGCCGCGTCCATGATGGCGTGGCTGTCCACCTCGTTGGTCTGCGGGCCGAAGTTCATGGTGCCGAGGACGAGGCGGCTGACCTTGAGTCCGGTGCGTCCGAGCTGTGTGTACTCCATGGGCACCAAGCCAACGCCTTCGAGTCCGCTCGAAGCAAGGGTGACCGGCACGCGACCGCCCCCGGGATCTGCCGAGTCCCGGGGGCAGCGCGTCATGCGGATTGCTTCAGACCGCCGTGCGGATCACTTCAGATACACGATGCCGTCGGTGGTGACCGTCGGCCGGCCCGAGGTGGCGACGACGACGATCTTGACGGTGTGCTTGGCACTGGACGACCAGCTCTTCGTCCACAGCGCGTCGCGGTACTTGGTGGTGCTGGACTTCAGGTCCACCGTGGACACCTTCACCCCGTCCACATAGACGTACACCTGACCGGAGGTGGTGGCCCGGGAGGCCACCAGCGCGACCGAGCGGCCGGTGAACGTCCAGCTCAGAGCGGCGCCCTTGGACGAGCTGGAGTACGACTTGCCGCCGAGGTAGCTGGTCGAGGACCGCGTCGTCCACGTACCGGACTTCGTCGCCGAGCTCTCCTGCACGATGACCGGTGTACCGGCGACCGACGCGGTGGCGGTGTTGCCCGCCTGGTCGTACGCCTTCATGGACCAGGTGGTCGCCACGCCCGACTTGGCGGTGTGCGAGGCGCTGGTGGTCGTCGGGCCGTAGGTCCTGGCGAGCGGTGCGGTGAGCCGGACCTCCTTGAGCGAAGCGGCGTCGGTGGCCTTCCACTTCAGGGTGACCGGGACGGCCGTGGTGTTCACCGTGCCGGTGCGCAGCGCCAGGTTCGGCTTGGTGGAGAACGTGGGCGCCGTCTGCTCGGCGACCACGGTGGCCGCCGCGGACGTGGTGACCTTGCCCGACTGGTGGGTCGCGCGGACCTGGACCTGGTGGGAGCCGATGGCGAGGGTGGCCGGCGCGGAGCCGGCGGTGCCCGCGGTGGTGGCGACGGACTTGCCGTCGACCAGCAGCTCGTACTTGGAGACGAACGCGCTCGGGGTGCTCGCCGACCAGCCCACGGTGACCGCGGACCTGGTGTAGTACGTGGTGCCCGAGAGCCCGGCGCCGGTCACCGACTTGATGGCCAGCCCGGTGACGGGGCCCGCGGCGAGATCGCGGATCGACTTCAGCTGTCCGTACAGCATGTTGCCGGGGCACTGGGTGTTGAAGCCGTCACGGTGCCCGGAGATCTGCTTGAAGGAGTACTTCGTACCGGCGGTGAACTGCGTGCCGAAGTAGTTGCTGCCGGTGGCGCCCGCGGTGAGCATGGTGCTGCCCGCCGGGTCGCCCTTGTACTGGCCGAGCTTCCACGCGGCGATCCGGGCCACCGACGTGGTCACCGCACTGGGCGCGGTCGCGTCCGTGTACGTGCCGATCACCGCGATACCGGTCGACTCCCGGTTGAAGCCGTAGGTGTGCGCGCCGAAGACCGGCCGGTCCACCCCGCCCTTGCGGCCCTCGAAGATCGTCCCGCACTTGTCGACCAGGAAGTTGTAGCCGATGTCCTTCCAGTGCTCGCTCTGGACGTGGTACGCGTACAGGCTGCGTACCACCGCCGCGGAGTCCGCGCAGGAGTAGGTGTTGCTCCCCGCGGTGTGGTGGACGAAGACAGCCTTGATGCCGTCCAGGTACTCCGGCGCCTCCGGGCTGATCGACTCGTCGGCGCCCCAGCCGGCCCGCGAGACGATCGGCGGCTTCGGCACGGTCGACGGCGGCGCGGGCGGCAGGGTCTCGGCCGGGGAGGAGCTCGGCGACGCCGAGGGGGTCGGGCTCTCCGGGGGAGTGGGCTCCTGGGTGGCCGGCTCGGACGGGGTCGGCGTCGCCGGTTCGGACGGCGTGGGCTCGGCGGGCGTCTCGGTGCCGTCGCCCGGCGTGGCCGGATCGGACGGGACCGGCTCGGCCGGGTCGGTGGTGGGCGTGGCCGACGGGTCCTCAGCGGGCAGATCGGCCGCGAAGGCGGCCGGGTCCGCGGCGAGCGTGCTGCCCCGGCCCGGGTCCACGGTGTCCAGCCGCAGCCCCGCGGGCAGCTTCGCGGAGACCTTGCCGCCCGCGTTGATCCGTACCTCCACACCGTTGGAGGGCCCCACCCAGCGCGGCTCGGTGCTCCCTCGTACGCCGGACCGGCCGGTCTCCGTACGCCCGTCCATGTCGGTTTCGAGCGGCACCCAGGACGTCCAGTTCCCGCTGGTGGCGGACTTGGTCCGTACTTCGACGGCTCCGGTGACCCGGGCCGCCGGGTCGGTCCAGGTGATGCCCAGCATGCTGAACGGTGCGGTGTCCCGCTTGCCGAGAACGGCGGACGTGCCGTCACCGCCGACCTTCAGCGAGGTCGCGCGCACCTCGGCCTTCGTGGGGCCGGACTTGGCGTCGGTGTCCACCGAGGAGTTGCCCGTCACCCCCTCGAATACCAGGACACCGGCCACGGCCGACGTCGCCACGGCGGCCGTGATCCAGATTCTTCGCTTCGAGATGGTTTGCTTCGGGATTCTGCGCTTCGATCTCAAGTCGTACCCCAAGGATCGTCTTCGATGTTCGTTTCTTGAGTCGCTGCGACAGGCGACAGCACAGGTCACACGTGACCAGTGGGGGGTACGAGTGCTACCGCGCGCATACAGCGGAGGCACAGCTTGCCATGCCCGGGTGACAGCCCGGCACCGCCCCCGCCGACGCGTAGCCTGGGTGCCGTGAACCCCGCACCCCGCGTTCTGGCCGTACTCGACGAACTGCTCCGTGGCGCGACCCGCGACGAACGCGGGGCGCTGTGGCAACTTGCCGAGCAGGGCCGGGAATTGGATGCCAACCTGGTGCGCCTTCCACCGGGCGGCGAGGTCGGTATGCACCAGGAGGACGTGCTGGACGTCCTCCTGGTCGTCGTCGCGGGCAACGGCCGGATCGACGCGGGGGCCGACTCGCTGGAGTTGACGCCCACCACCGTCGCCTGGCTGCCCCGTACCTCCCGCCGCGCCCTCGCGGCCGGCCCGGACGGCCTCACCTACCTGACCGTCCACCGCCGCCGCCCCGGCCTGACCATCAAGTCCGCGGCCCCGGCGGTGCCCGCGCCGTCGTACGAGGGCGGCGAGGCCCCCTGCATGCTGGACCGGGTCTGCCCGGGGTGCGGCCGGCTCTCGCCGGACCCGGAGCCGGTGTTCTGCAGCCGGTGCGGGGAGCGGTTCGCCGGAGGGTGAGTACGGACGGCCGAGGGGGTGGCCGGGGAGCGTCGCGCGATGACCGAATCGCAAGGTGCTGTGGGCCACTTCGCATATGACCGAGCGTCTAGTCTGTTGCCTCCATGTAGTCCACAGGGGGTCGCATGCACAGCGAGGGTACGGACGGTCGCGATTCGGACCACGGGCAGGGCGACGACTCCCCCCGTAGCGCCGACGGCCGGGCGGGCGACTTCCTCCGGAGCGACTCGACCGAACACGCACAGCCGTGGCCGGAGACGGAGTCGGAGCCGTCCCAGTCGCCGGACCGGGCGGCGGCCCCCGCACCGCACCATGTGATCGACGGCCGTTACGAGCTGCTGCACAGCCTCGGGCGCGGCGGCATGGGCGAGGTCTGGGAGGCGCTGGACACTCGCCTGGACCGTCACGTCGCCGTGAAGGGCCTGCTGGGCCGGGACGCCATCGGGGCGGCCACGCAGGAGCAGATGATGCAGCGGGCCCGGCGGGAGGCCGCGGCCATCGCCAAGATCAGGCACCAGAACGTGGTGGCGGTGCACGACAGGGTCGAGTCCGGCAACCAGGTCTGGATCGTGATGGACCTGCTCGACGCGCGTTCGCTGGCGGACCTGATGCGCGCGGAGCAGCGGCTCTCGGTGCGGCGGACGGCCGCGATCGGCCTTCAGGTGCTGGGCGGGCTGCGGGCGGTTCACGAGGCGCGGGTGGTCCACCGCGATGTGAAGCCGGCCAACATCCTTTTCGCCAAGGACGACTTCGCGATCCTGGCGGACTTCGGGATCGCGACCTTCGACGGCGCCGTCCCGCTCACCAGGGCCGGTGAGCTGATCGGCACCTTCAAGTACCTGGCGCCCGAGCTGCTCGGACAGACGTCGCAGGAGAGCGCCGCGACTCCCGCGTCCGACCTGTGGTCGCTGGGTGTGACGCTGTACGAGATGGTCGAGGGCAGGCATCCCTTCGACCGGCCGAACGAGTACGAGGTCCTGGTCGCCGCCTGCCAGTCCGACCCCCTTCCGATGGAACACGGCGGGGAGCTGGCCGGTGTCGTGGGGCAGCTGATGCACAAGGACCCGGGCCGGCGCCTGAGCGCGGCGAGCGCGGAGGACATGCTCCAGGAGATCCTCCGCAATTCCGCCGCGAAGCCGGACCCGGTACCCGAGCCTGCGCCCGTGCCGCCACCCGTACCCCCTCAGGCACTGCCCCCACCCCCGCCGCCCCCGCCGCGGCGACCGGAGAAGCGCGGCCGGAGCCGGCAGAAGGTCTCGGCGGCCGTGGTGTGCGCGGCATTGCTGGCCGGTCTCGGATGGTTCGCCGTGGACCGCATGCAGGGGGACGGCAAGGCGGACGCGGGCGGCCGTTCGGGGCCGGGCCCCGAATCGGAGCCGTACATCAAGACGCACCCGGTCCTGAAGGTGGGCGTCAAGGCCGACCAGCCCGGACTGAGCGAGCGGGCCAAGGGCGGCAAGTACCGCGGGTACGAGATCGAAATGGCCTATGCCATCGCGCACGACATGGGCTACCGCCGGGACCGGGTCACCTTCGAACCCGTGAGCAGCGAGAACCGGAGCACGATACTGCAGAAGGGCGATGTGGATCTGGTCATCGCCACCTACAGCATCACGGAGGAGCGCAAGCACGCGAAGTCGCCCGACTACAGCGTCGCGTTCGCCGGACCGTACTACGTGGCGAGCCGTAGCTTCATGGTCCGCAAGAAGGCGAAGGCGGTGTCGATCGACGACTCCAGGATGCTGCGGAACAAGCAGTTCGAAGTGTGTACCGCGAGGAGCTCGACGTACGAGTCATGGCTGCCCAAGGCGGGATACAACATGACGCAGTCGCTGCCGAGCGGCTACGACAGGTGCGTGCGCGACCTGCTGGACCCGACGTCGCCGGTCTACGCGGTGAGCACGGACGACGTCATCCTCGCCGGGTTCGTCAAGAACAACCCCACCGAGCTGAAGCGGCTGGACAGCGGTCCGGGAGCGGAGGGCTACGGCGTCGCCATGAATCCGGGTGAGAAGGGGCTGAAGGGGGAGGTGTGTTCGGCGCTGAAGAAGATCATGACGGACGGCGTCTGGGAGCAGCTGTACGCCGGTCACCTCGCCCCGCTGCTGAACAGGGAGAGTCCGCCGAACAAGCCGAAGCTGACGGAATGCCCGTCCTGACACCCTGACGCCTTGATCACGGGCCGGTTCAGCGGTCGACCACCCAGGCCGCGTCGGCCGGGGGTCGGCCGGTGGCGAGGATGTGGCGGACGATCCGGAGGGCTTCGTCGAGCGGCACGGTGTCGGCGTCGGGGTATTCGTCGGCCTGCCCGTTGGAGAGGACGAATCCGTCGCTCCAGTCCTCCGCCCCGGGGTCCGCGGCGTGCTCGCCGGGGTCGCCGGGGTATTCGAGCAGCATCACCATCGCCCGCTCGGTGTTGCTCACGACGAACAGGGTTCGCCCGGACGGGCTCTCCAGCAGCGATTCGAGCTTCCCGTCGGCGATCCTGGCCCGGAGCGCTTCCGCCACCGCGTCGGCGGACACCTCAACGGCGCCGTCGACAAGGACCCACGGCTCCGCCATCGGCTCCATCATGCGCAGCACGATCTCACACCGCGGATCGGGGTCGTGATCCGAGGTGTCTCCGGACCGCGACGCGGCGTGGGAGTTCTACCGGGCCCAGGCAGCCGCGTACGAGGACGGGCCACCCCACACCCCGTGGCGTGAACGCGTGGCAGCATTCGCGGCGGAACCGGGCGGGACGGCAACCTGACCTGACCGGGCTCGGTCGCGTACGGACGCTCTGTAGCCTCGCCCCATGGGAGTTGACATCACGGTGCTGATCGTCGACTGGTCATGGCTGGGCGAAGTGTCCGAGCGGGACCGGTTGTCGCGGCTGGAGGACGCCTGGGGTGCTGACGAGACAGGGCTGTGGGACCACGATGCCCCGGACGTCCAGGGCGACTGGACATGGCCGCAGGGGCCGAACAGCGCGCGCTTCGCCGTCTACGAATTCCTGCACACCCTGGGCTCGTACAAGCCGCACTTCTGGGCCACGCACCGCTGGGAGCGCGTCCGGGACCACGCCGATCCGCTGTTGCGCGCTGAGCTGGACAGCTTCTTGCTCGGGTTGATCTGGGACGGCATGGACGGCGAGTCGAGGCAGACGGACGAGGATTTCTTCTCCGACGACCCGGGAGGCTCGTACGGCCTGATGGTCGCCCGGTCACCGGAGAGTGTCCGAAAGCTGACCGCGACCTGGGAGGGCGTACGTCCACGGCTCCACGGGTTGCGCGAGGCGTTCACCGAGCACGCTGCGGTCCCCGACGGCTGGGTCGGCGACTTCGACGGGTTCGCCCGCCTGCTGGCGGAGTGGGGACGCGTCCTCACCGAAGCGGCCGGGCGGGGCTGGGGCATCGTGGGGCTGAAGGCGTAGGGCGGGGTGGGGGGTCCTGCGTCAGGACATCACCTGCACGCCCAACGTCTGCAGCAGCAGTCCGCAGACGTCGCACGGCTCGGTGGTCCTGCCGTGATCGGGGTGTCCTTGGCCGCGGATCATCTTGGAGATGATGGCCGATCCCGCGAAGTGCGGCGCGGCCTCGTCGAGAGTGGCCGGGCGGCTGTCGCTCCGCGCGGAGTCGAGCGCCCACAACTGGTCGGACACCAGGGCCGATTCGGCGCAGCACCCGGTGAACGGCTTGCGCACGTCGGCCGGCAGTGATTCGACGAACGACCGGATGGCGGGATGGAGATTGGCGGTGCCTTCCCCGACCAGGCTGGTGTGGCTGACCACCTGGCCGCCGATCAGCAGGGAGGAGGCTACGGCAGGGAATTGCTCAGACAAAGAAGTCCCCGTTCCACGCATGCGTTCACATCACATTGAGCTGAAGACCCTACCAACGGGCTCGGCAGCGCGCGGGGGGCACTCTCCGTCTCAAAACATGTGGAGGTGGCCGGTGCCGACGGACATGATGACGGCATGAGCCATCGCGCACTTCCCGTACAGGCACTGATCGTTGTCGACGTCCAGGCGGACGCGGTCGAGGGTGACCGGGCGGTGCCCGAGGCGGCCCGGCTGCTGGACCGGACGGCGGACCTGATCGCGCGGGCGCGCAGGGGCGGGGCGCTCGTCGTCCACGTACAGAACGACGGGCGGCCCGGAGCGGGGGACGAGCCGGGCGCGCCCGGGTGGGAGCTCCACCATCGCGTCGAGGCCTCGCCCACCGAGGTCGTGATCCGCAAGACCAGGGACGACGGGTTCCACGGGACGCCCCTGGGGGGCCTGTTGGAGGACTCAGGGGTGCGGGCGCTCGCCATCTGCGGCGTGATGTCCGAGATGTGCGTACAGGCGACGGCCCGTACGGCGCTGGCGCTGGGGTACCGGGTCGTCATGCCGCACGACGCCCACGCGACGCACGACATCCCGGCCGCGCCCGGGATCAGCGAGGTCGTCCCGGCCGCCGCGGTCTCACGGGTCGCCGAATGGGCCCTCGGCAGCGATCTGGAGGTCGTGGCGCGCGCCGCGGACGTGGAGTTCGCCGCGCCCACCCAGCGGGCCGGCTGAATCGTCCGGAGCGGGAACCGCGGCGCCCGGTCCTGTCGTCATCACGCGCGCGCCACCAAGCGCGGACCACGCCAAGTGCCGTGCGGGCCGCGCCACATACACGGACTCAAGGAGCAGCATGAGAGTTATCGGCAGTACGCGACCCCGTAGCGGCAGCCGAGGCAGCACCGTCTCCTCACCGCGACGCAGCTCTCGTGCGGCTCTCCTGAACGGCTCGAAGGCGGTGCTGGCCGTCGCACTTGTCCTCGGGGCGGCCACTGCCTGCAACAAGTCGTCGAGCGACGGTACCCACGAGGCCAAGGACTGGAAGGTCGGCGACTGCGCCGGGCCCGACAGCAAGGTGAAGGACGCCTACCAGCCGCTGGACTGCGGCGACTCCAAGGCGACGCTCAAGGCCCTGGAGATCAAGGACGGCGCCATCTTCTCCGATTCCATCCAGTGCCCGGCCGGCACGGACGCGATCATCTCGGTGAAGGTCTCCTTCGGTTCCGGCGACGCCAAGTCCGGCATTCCCAGCAAGACCATCTGCGGCCGCAACCTGAGCGGCGACCACCCCGGTGACGCCGGTGCGGGCGGCGGCCAGCTGGTGAAGG
The DNA here is from genome assembly GCF_040611955.1 of Streptomyces sp. NPDC006510. Classification (NCBI taxonomy): domain Bacteria; kingdom Bacillati; phylum Actinomycetota; class Actinomycetes; order Kitasatosporales; family Streptomycetaceae; genus Streptomyces; species Streptomyces sp. NPDC006510. The sequence goes on from NZ_JBEXPH010000001.1 coordinate 129,726, forward strand.
GCGACTGCGTGGACGACCAGGCCAAGGAGGTCGCCTGCGGAAGCGGCGGAAGCGGCGTGAGCAAGGTGCTCGACCTGACGAAGACCGCCGCGCAGTGCCCGACCGGCAGCAAGCCCCTGGAGCTGTTCCCGAGCCCGGGGCGGCCCTACGACGCGATCTGCACCGGCAAGGCCTGACCCGTAAGGGACGCACCACGGCCGGTGAAGCCCGAGCTTCACCGGCCGTGGTGCGTCCGCCTGGACCGACTGGTTGTAGAACCCCATCGGTGAGTACGTGCGCTCCCCCGAGAGGTCGTCGAGGAAGAGACGGCTCTGCCGGTGGTTGGGGGAACTCACCGTGACCACCCGGGATCGCGTCCGACGGACAGCAGGTCGAGCAGCAGCCCGGGGGTGAGCGCGAAGTGGCCCGAGTGATTGCAGGCGAACCGGAGTTCATGGCCCTGCGCGCTCAGTGACCGGGGTGGTGCCATCACCCCGGCGTTGTTGACGAGCACGTCCAGCCGTGGATGGTCGGCGCGCAGCCGGTCGGCGAAGGCCCGGACCGAGTCGAGATCCGCCAGATCGAGTCGGCGCACCTCCAGGTCGGCGTCCGGCTGCCCGGCGGTGATCTCCGCGGTCGCCCGGTGGCCTTCTCCTCGTCGCGGACACCGAGGCGGGCCGGGGCGGCGCCACTGCTTCCTGACGCCCGCTCCCGCCGCCCGTGTCCGGGTGGAGCGCGAAGATGTCGCCGCAGTGGAACCGGATGTCGGCCCCGGCCTCGCGGGCCCGGTCCCCGGCCCAGGCGAGGGCCGACGGGGACAGGTCCACCGCGTCGACCTCGTAGCCCGCCAGATACAGGGCGTTGCGGCCCGGCCCGCAGCCGAGCTCCAGGGCGCGGCCCGGGGCGATCAGGCCGCGGTCGGCGTACGAGGCGAGGCTCTCGTCCGGCTTCGCCACGAAGAACGGCACGGGCTTCTCCCGGTCCGCGTAGAAGCCGTCCCACCAGGAGCCCGCGTCCGCCGTCCACCGGTCGGCATCCCGTGCGAACAGGTTGTCCATGAGCCGCAGTACGTCGTCCGTCGTGCGTATGTTCCAGTCCACCCGGCCCCCCCTTTCCACCTGGGGAAATCGTAGATTCGCGAGGCCCCGGGGCCCAGTTGGACAGGGGCCGGCGAAACAGGCGGGCGGGAGCCTGACGGCCGGAGGAGTATGGGGGCGGCAACCCCTTTCGCGCGTACCGGCCTTGGCCGCAGGGGCACCCGCGCTGGGGCGTGAAGAGGCATGCTTCGCGCCCCCCGGCGGCTGCTTCTTCGGGAGTTCCGTTCCCCCCGTACCAGCAACGGGTGGATGGCTGATCGGACTTGGCCGAGGGATCACCCTGCGCGGGCCTCAGTGCGTGGCGGACCCACCACCGGCGGGGCGGAGCGGGGAGAGTGGGGGCAGCGGTACGGACGACGAAGGAGGACCGATGACGGGTGTCGTGGCGATCCGGCGGAACGGGGCGGCAGGGCAGTCCATGGAGCTCCTGGGAGCACGGGACCGACTCCTGCGGGCAGGGCGGGAGTTGTTCGGCGCGTACGGGTACGCGCACACGGGCGTCGAGGAGCTGTGCGCCCGCGCGAAGGTGCCCGTTCACGTCTTCCAGCAGGAGTTCCTCTCCCGGGAGGTGCTGCTGATGGCGCTGTACGACGAGGTGGCGACCCACGGGCTGCGCGCCGCCGAGAACGCCCTGATGGCGGAGGGCATGGAGGACTGCCCGACGGCGGAACGGGTCCGGCTGCTCTTCGACGCCTACGTGAGGGCGGTCACCGAGGACAAGTGCGCGGCCCGGGTGGCGTTCGTCGAGGTGCTCGGGGTGAGCCGGGAAGTGGACAACCACCTCGCGACCTGGCGGGCGATGTGGATCGAGTTCCTGACGTCCGAGGCCGAGCGCGCCGTGCGCCGGGGCGAGGCGGTGGCGAGCGACCACACGGTGACCGTCACGGTGCTGAACCACGCGGTGGACGAACTCATGGCCCACCACGGCCGCCGGCCCCGCCAGGTCGACGCCCGGTGGCTGACCGATGAGCTGACCCGGCTCTCGCTGGCCATGATCCTGCCGTCCTGACGGGTCCGGTTGCCGGGGCGGCAAATAATGGGGGCATGGCAGACGGCGCGCAGCATGCGGAACGACCGGACGACGACGAGATCACGACCGTCCTGACAGGCGTCGGCCCGCGGCTGCGGGCCCTGCGCCAGGAGCGCGGCACGACCCTGGCGCAGCTCAGCGAGACGACCGGGATCTCTCTCAGCACCCTCTCGCGCCTGGAGTCGGGCGGCCGCAAGCCCACGCTCGAACTGCTGCTGCCGCTGGCCAAGGCGTACGGGGTCCAGCTGGACGAACTGGTCGGCGCCCCGGCCACCGGCGACCCGCGCATCCACTTCCGCCCCTTCACCCGCGACGGCATGACGTTCGTACCGCTCACCCGGCACCTCGGCGGGCTGCACGCGTACAAGCAGATCCTGCCCGGCGGCCGCGGGTCCACGGGGCCGCTGGAGCAGCGGGTGCACGAGGGATACGAGTGGCTGTACGTGCTGGCGGGGCGGTTGCGGCTGCTGCTGGGAGAACACGATCTGGTGCTCACGGCCGGTGAGGTCGCCGAGTTCGACACGCGTACGCCGCACGCGTGGGCCAGTGCCGGGCCCGATCCGGTCGAATTCCTCAGCCTGTTCGGGCAGCAGGGGGAGCGGATGCACGTGCGGGCCCGACCTTCCTCGGAGCGGTGAGGCGCCCGCAGGCCGGGCAGGGCCGCCTGGCGGCGGCCGTTCTCCGTCAGCCCGCCGCCGTCGCTCCGGCCCCGCCTCGCCGTGCCGGGCGGGTCAGAGGTGCCGGGTGGCCGTTCCCGCCGAGTCGGTTCCCCTTGGGCGGGGTCACGGGCGGGGCGTGTACGGGCTGCCCAGCCCCCACGCCTGATGCATCGCGTCGGCGAACGCGCCCGCCAGCGCGTGCTCGCCGCTGGGGCCGGGATGCGTTCCGTCGTACGTGTCCTCGTGGATGTCGTACCCCGGAGGGCGGGAGGCCAGCAGGACCGGGGACATCGGGTCGTCGAGGTCGGCGACCGCCTTCGCCAGCAACTCGTTGAAGCGGTCGCACTCGGCGGCGAACGGGGCGTCCGACTCGGCCCGGATGTTCGGTATCACGGGCATCAGGACCATCTTGACGTGCGGGTTCGCGGTGCGTGCCGCGGCGATGAACGCCCTTGCGTTCAGGGCGGTCTGCTCGCTGTCCGTGTAGAACCCGAGGTCTATCAGGCCGAGCGAGACGAGCAGGACGTCCGTGCGGTGCCCGGCCACCGTGCCGGCGATCACCGGGGCCATGTGCAGCCAGCCCTCGCCCCAGCCGGCCAGGTGGGCGCGGGCCTCGGCGGGGAAGTCCGGCGCGCCGTACTCATGACCGACCGGGGCGTCCGCGGCCGTGTCGTACAGCTCGCTGCGCGGTCCGACGATCGCGAACGGCGCACCGAGGGTGGAGCTGAGGTGCTGCCACATCCGGTAGCGCCAGGTGAAGTCGCCGACGCGGCCGATGGTCATGGAATCGCCGACAAACGTGAACCGCATGGCGTCATCATCGCGGATCACTCCTGCCGCCTGCGACGTGACGATGGACACTTGTGCCATGCGTTCGTACCTGACTGTGTCCGGAGCCGCCGCGCTGCTCCTGTTCGCCGGGGCGGCTCCGGCCGTGGCCGACGACGGGGCCGACCGGAGCTTCACGATCGAGGACCCCCGGATCACCGAGTCCAGTGGCCTCGCCGCCAGCCGCGTCCACCCCGGCATCTACTGGACGCACAACGACAGCGACGACGGGCCGTACGTCCACGCCGTCGACTCCCGGACCGGGAAGACCGTCGCGACCATCACCATGAGCGGGGTGGGGCAGCCGCGCGACGTGGAGGCCATCTCGCTCGGCCCGGACGGCAATCTGTACGTCGGTGACATCGGTGACAACCTGAACGGCAGCTGGGACCACGTCTGGATCTACCGCTTCCCGGAGCCGGAGCAACTGAAGGACGCGACGGTCCGGGCCACCCAGTTCGACGTGAAGTACGCGGACGGCCCGCGCAACGCCGAGGCCCTGATGGTCCACCCCAGGACCGGACGCGTCTACATCGCGTCGAAGAACGAGGACGGCGGCGGGCTGTACGAGGGCCCCGCGAAGCTGACCACCGGCGCCACCAATGTCTTCCGGCGGGTGGGCGAGGTGCCGTGGGTGACGGACGGGGCGTTCTCGCCGGACGGCAAGGAACTGGTGCTGCGCTCCTACTTCAGCGCCCGGGGTTACGTCTTCGAGAACGGCAGGCTCAGCGCCGACCACGCGGTCCGGGCCCCGCTCCAGCGGCAGGCGGAGTCCGTGACGTACACGGCGGACGGCTCGGCGCTGATGTTCGGCTCGGAGGGGGAGCGGAGCGACGTGCAGCGGGTGGACGTGGACAGCGGCAACGGGGGCGACGGGAAGTCGCCGTCCCGGGGCGGCGACTCGTCGGCCTCGTCCGCCGGAGCGGGGAGCGCGGGCACCGGGGACGTGAAGGGGACGACCCTGACCGGGGTGCTCGTACTCGCCGGCATCGGCTTCCTGGTGTTCATGGGGCGGCGGCGGAAGGGGAAATGAGGGGATGATCCTGGATCCCGAGCCGTTCGTCACCGCCCGGCTGGACGCGCTGCCGTTGCGGGTCGGGTACGCGGACGAGATGGCGGCGGTGCTGGACGACCCGGCCCTGCACACGTACACCGGAGGCGCCCCGGAGACCGCCGACGATCTGCGGGCCCGCTACCGACGCCAGGCCGCCGGATCACCGGACCCCGGGGTGCGGTGGTGGAACTGGGTGCTGCGGGTACGGGGCGAGGGCCGGCTGGCCGGATACGTGCAGGCGACGGTGGACGTGCCGGGTGCGGAGGCGGAGATCGCCTGGGTGGTCGGGACGCGGTGGCAGGGGCGCGGGTACGCGAAGGAGGCCGCGGCGGGGCTGGTGGCGCACCTGCTGGGGGCGGGGCCGGGGGCGGTGCGTACTGTCCTCGCCCACATCCATCCGGACCACGACGCCTCCGCCACCGTGGCCGGTGCGGCGGGACTGGTGCCGACGGAGGAGTGGTGCGAGGGCGAACGGCGCTGGCAGCGCACCGCCGTTGTCAGTGGTGGATGCGAGAGTTACCCACGTACGGACAGCGCTTGCGGAGGGAACCTCATGGGCACCTGGGACACCGGCCATTTCGACAACGACACCGCCGCGGACTTCTCCGGCGAGATCGACGACGCACCGGAGGCCGGACGGGAAGCGGTGATCCGTAACGCGTTGACCGTCGCGATCGAGGCGGACTACCTGGACAGTGACGAGGGCGCTCCCGCCGTCGCGGCGGCGGCACTGGTCGCCTCCCAGTGCCCGGGCGGTGAGCCGGTGACCACCGCGTACGGCCCCGACAACCCCCTGCCCGCCCTCGCGACGGACCTGCGCCCCCTCGCGGTGAAGGCCCTCGACGCGGTGCTGGGCGAGAATTCGGAGCTGCGCGAGCTGTGGGACGACGCGGGGGACAAGGAATGGGTCCCGGGCATAGCCCGGCTCCGGGAGGTTCTGGTGGCGGCCGGGTGATCAGGCGCGGTAGCGGCCGGCCTGGATGAGCTTGTCGACGTCGAGGGTCACCGGGGCGCCGATCGACTCGGGCAGTGTGACGGTCTGCCCCGGGGCGTACACCTGGTGGCTGTCGTAACCGCCGCCCATGGGCTCGGTCAGGACATGCACCCGGCCGTGCCTGCGGTCGATGATCACGTACACCGGGATCTTGGCCTCGGAGTAGGCGGCGACCTTGTTGCGCAGGTCGTTGTTGTAGTTGCTGGAGGTGACCTCCAGGACGAGGCGGAAGACGGCGGGGTCGTAGCAGTTGTTCTCGACCAGATGCTCGTCGAGATCGGCGTCGACGACCGCCAGGTCGGGGATGGCGTAGTCGGCCGGGCCGCCGGGGAGCCACACGCCGATCCCTTGAAGGACCTCTGCCTCGCCGTCGTCGAGACCGGCTGCGATGAACGGGCGCATGACCTTGGTCAACACTCGGGCGTGCGGGGCGTCCGGGGATGGGGCCACTGTGATGACGCCTCCGATGATCTCGACGCGGTAACCCGGGTGCTGCTCCATGAGGCTGTTGGCCGTGTCGAGCAGCGATTCCGGCTCACCGTCACAGGGGTGCTCGACTGCTGCTGCAGACATTGCGGGCCTCCTGAAGGGGTGATGTCGAGGTCATCATCGTAGGCCGGTCCGGTCGCCAGTGCCCGAAAGCCGTTCCGCCACCCGACCGAGTGAACGACGAAGGGCCCCGCGCACCGGCGCGGGGCCCTTCGTCATGCGGGGTACTCGCTACAGCTTCTCGATCACGTAGTCGATGCAGGCGGTCAGCGCCTGGATGTCGGACGGGTCGATCGCCGGGAACATCGCCACGCGCAGCTGGTTGCGGCCCAGCTTGCGGTACGGCTCGGTGTCGACGATGCCGTTGGCGCGCAGCACCTTGGCGACGGCGGCGGCGTCGATCTCGTCCGCGAAGTCGATCGTGCCGATGACCTGCGAGCGCTTCGCCGGGTCGCTGACGAACGGGGTCGCGTACTTCGACTCCTCGGCCCAGCCGTACAGGTTCCGCGCCGAGTCGGCCGTGCGGCCGGTGGTGAAGTCCAGGCCGCCCTGGGTGTTCATCCAGGTCAGCTGCTCGTTCAGGAGGAACAGCGTGGCCAGCGCCGGGGTGTTGTACGTCTGGTTCTTGAGGGAGTTGTCGATCGCCGTCGGGAGCGAGAAGAACTCCGGGATGTGGCGGCCCGAGGCGTGGACGCGCGCGGCGCGCTCCAGGGCGGCCGGCGAGAAGACGCCGATCCAGAGGCCGCCGTCGGAGGCGAAGGACTTCTGCGGGGCGAAGTAGTAGACGTCCGACTCGGTGATGTCGACCGGCAGGCCGCCGGCGCCGGAGGTGGCGTCCACCAGGACCAGGGAGCCCTCGTCGGCGCCCGCGACGCGCTTCACGGGCGCGGCGACACCGGTCGAGGTCTCGTTGTGCGTGAAGGCGTAGACGTCGACGCCCGCCTCGGCCCGCGGGTCCGGGTGGGTGCCCGGGTCGGAGGCGATCACGGTCGGGTCGGCCAGCCACGGAGCGAGCTTGGCGGCCTTCGCGAACTTCGACGAGAACTCGCCGAAGTTGAGGTGCTGGGACTTCGTCTCGATGAGTCCGTGCGTCGCGATGTCCCAGAAGGCGGTGGAGCCGCCGTTGCCCAGGATCACCTCGTAGCCCTCGGGGAGGGAGAAGAGGTCGCGCACGCCCTGACGCACCGCGCCGACCAGGTTCTTGACCGGGGCCTGGCGGTGGGACGTACCGAGAAGAGACGTACCGGTGGCGGCCAGCGCGTCGAGCGCCTCCGTCCGCACCTTGGAAGGACCGGCGCCGAAGCGTCCGTCGGCGGGCTTGATGTCAGCGGGAATCTGGATATCGGCCACGAACCGGAGCGTAGTGCCTCACGGACACGGCCGAGCACCGTGTCCGTCGGATGAGACACCCGCTCCGGTCCGTGGACGGCGTGCGGGGGGACGCCGAAGCAGCCGGGCGGGGGATGCCGGTCAGCCCAGGTCCACCGGCAGGTCGTGCAGGTCGTTCTGGGTGACGATCGGCTTGTTCCGCAGCTCGGACGCGGGTACGGCGAGCTCCAGCTCCGGGAACCGCTCGTACAGCGCGGGCAGCGCCACGCCCGCCTCCAGCCGGGAGAGCGCCGCACCCGGACAGACGTGCGGGCCGTGGCCGAACGCGATGTGGCGGTTGGGGGAGCGGGTGATGTCGAAGTCACCGGCGGTCGGACCGTGCTGCGCCTCGTCGCGGCCGAGCGCGCCGAAGGAGACGATCAGCGCCTCGCCCTTGGGCAGGACCTTGTCGCCCACCTCGACGTCCTCGGTGGCGAACCGGATCAGGACGTGCGACGTGGGGGTGTTCCAGCGCAGGGTCTCCTCGATCACGTTCTCCCACGGCACCTCACCGCTCAGCACCTGCTCGCGCTGCTCGGGGTGCGTCTGGAGCGCGACGACCGCGTTCACGATCAGGCTGATCGTGGTCTCGTGACCGGCCGCGATGATCAGCTGGAGGGTGTTGACGATCTCCTCGTCGGTGAGCCGGTCACCGTCCTCGGAGGCCGCGATCAGGGCGCTGGTGAGGTCGTCGCCCGGGTTCTCCCGCTTGCCGTCGACGATCTTCGTGAACAGCGCGCCGAGGTCCGCCATCATCTGCGGGACCTCCTCGGGCGGCGTCTGCGTCGAGAAGAACTTCTCGAACAGCTCCTTCAGCCGCGGGTGGTCGGCGCTGTCCACGCCCATCAGCTCGCTGATCACGTTCATCGGCAGCGGGTAGGCGAACTCCGCCTTCAGGTCGATCCGCTCGCCCTTCGGCAGCGCGGCCAGCCGGTCCAGGCTCGCCGTGGTCAGCGCCTCGATGCCGGCCCGCAGTCGCTCCACCCGCTTCACCGTCAGCGCCTGCGCGACCAGGGTGCGCAGCCGGCGGTGGTCCGCGCCGTCGACCGTGAGCATGGAGCGGCCCGGATTGGCGAGGCCGATCAGCGGCCAGTCCATCGGTATCTCGCCGCGCTGCCAGGCGTTCCAGACGTTGATGTCCTTCACGATCCGGCTGTCGGTGAGCAGCTGCCGCGCCTCGGCGTGGTGGGTGACCGCGTAGCAGTGCACCCCGCCCGGCAGTTCCACCTCGGCGAGCGGGCCCGCGGCCCGCAGCCGGGCGCTCTCGCCGTCGAGGTCGGTGACGAAGGGGTCGAGGACGATCCGGGTCATCTCTGGCCTCCGGTGTCGGTTCCCGCCGCGGGTCCCAGGGCGAGGGTGGGCGTGAAGGTCAACGGCAGACCGGTCAGGCCCCGCAGCCACGGGGACGGGCGCCGGGTGAGCTGTCCGGCGGGGACGGCGAGGTCGATGTCCGGGAGCCGGTCGAGCAGTACCTCGATGCCGGTACGGGCGATGACCTCGGCGGTCTCCTGGGCCGTGAACGGGCAGCGGTGCTCGCCGTGGCCGAAGGAGAGGAAGGCGTTGTTGCCGCCGGTCATCGCGGAGCCGTCGGTGCGGACCTGCGGGTCCGCGTTGGCGGCGCCGATGCCCAGCAGAAGCAGGTCGCCCGCCTGGATGTGGCGGCCGCCGAGACGGGTGTCGCGCGAGGCCCAGCGGCCCGCGACGTTCTGCGTCGGGGTGTCCTCCCACAGGACCTCGTTCATGGCCTCGGCGACGCTGTGCCGGCCGCCGGAGAGGGAGGCGGCGAACCGGTCGTCGGTGAGCATCAGCCGCAGCGAGTTGCCGATCCAGTCGGCGGTCGGCTGGTGGCCCGCGGCCATCATGACCATCAGGTCCTGGGCGACCTCCTCGTCGGTGAAGTGGCCGCGGTCGGCGATCATCCGCGAGGCGACGTCGTCGCCGGGCTCGGCGTGCTTGTCGGCCAGCAGCTGGAACATGGACGAGGCGAGGTGCTGCTGGCCGGCCAGCGCCCGCTCCCGGCCGTCGATCATGTCGTTGAGCGAGCCGACGAGCGCGTGGGCGATGGTGTCGTCGAAGCCGTAGATCTTCGCCAGGACGAGGGCGGGCAGCAGCATCGCGTAGTCGGCGATGATCTCGGTGCCGCCGGTGGCGCAGAACCGGTCGATGAGACCGTCGGCGAACTCCTCCGCGTACCGCTTCAGCGCGAACGGGTCGACGGCCTCCAGCGCGTTGCTGATCATCGCGGCGCGCTCGGTGTGCCGGGGGCCGACCGTGTAAAGGATCGACGGCTGCTTGCGGCCGATCATCGGCAGCAGCGGCCAGTCGTCGGGGATGCGGTCCCACTGGCTCCACAGGTCGGAGTCGCGGCTGAACAGCACCGGGTCGCCGGTGACCTGGTGCAGTTCGCGGTAGCCGATCACGAGCCACGCGGGGACGTCACCGTCGAGGACGACCGGCGCCACGGACCCGTGGTCGCGGCGCATGTCCCGGTAGAGCCCGGTCGGATCGGTCTGGAACCGGGGGCCGGAGAGCGGCACGCGGCCCTGGGAGACGGGGCAGCCGGAGGATGGTGCCGGGGGCTGGGTCACGGGGTGGGCTCCGGGGTCTTCTCCGGCGCGGTCTCCGGACGGGCGGCGGACGGGTCGGTTTCGGGGGCGCCGGACCGGGCGGCGGCCCCGCCCCGCGAGAGGGCGTGGAGGTACTCGACCAGCGTGATCAGCACGTACTTGCTGGACGAACGGTCCCGGGCGTCGCATTCCACCAGGGGCACGTCGTCCGAGAGGGCGAGCGCCTCGCGTATCTGCTGTTCGGTGTGGAGCGGGCCGCCGAAGTCGTTGCACGCCACGATGAACGGCGTGCCGTGGTGCTCCAGCCGGTCGATCGCGTACCAGGAGTCGGCGAGCCTGCGGGTGTCGACGAGCACGACGGCACCGAGGGTGCCGGAGAACAGCCGGTCCCACAGGAACCAGAAGCGTTCCTGACCGGGGGCGCCGAAGAGGTACAGCACCGAGCGCTCGTCGAGCGAGATCCGGCCGAAGTCGAAGGCGACGGTCGTGGACGTCTTCGACTGCACACCGTCGAGGTGGTCGACGGCCTCGCCCGCGCGGGTCATGGTCTCTTCGGTGTTCAGCGGACGGATCTCGCTGACGGAGCGGACCATGGTGGTCTTGCCGACGCCGAAGCCGCCGACGACGACGATCTTCAGTCCGTTGTCGGCCGTCGCCCGCAGGGCGGCACGGTCAGAGGTTGCGGAGTCCAACGAGCACCTGTTCCAGGATGTCGGGGTCGGGGAGCCGGTCCGCGACACGGGCAGTACGGGGGTGACGGGCGCTGATCCGTCCGGTGTCCAGCAGATCGGACAGCATGATCCGGACGATGCTGACGGGCAGGCCGAGGGCCGCCGCGATCTCCACGACCGCGGTGGGCAGTTGGCACATCCGCAGGATCGTGACGTGCTCCGACTGCATGCCGGGGCTCGGCTCGCACTCGGAGACCACCAGCGTCACCAGGTCGAACGCGTCCGAGTCGGACCGGCTGCGCCCTCCGGTGAGGGTGTACAGCCGGTCCGGATCGTCGTCCCGGCCGGGGCGGGGGCGGGTCATACGGCCGCGTTGGCGTCGGTGGTGGTGACCTCGGAGGCCGCGGGGGAGCGGGGCGGGGCGCTGAGGTGCTCGCCGAGCTGCTCGACGAGTTCGCTCATGTTGTGGCCGATGAGGCCGACGTCGGAGTCCTCGGAGGCGACGACCGCGAGATGGGCGCCCGCGCCCGCCTCGACGATGAAGAGCACACCGCCGTAGAACTCGGCCATCGCGGACCGTACGCCGCCGGTGCCGTCACCGAACTCGACGGAGGCGCCGTGCGACAGGCTCTGGATTCCGGCCGAGATCGCGGCCAGCTGGTCGGCCTGGTCGACGGAGAGCTCGGGGGTGCGGCACAGCTTGAGGCCGTCCCTGGACAGGACGAGGGCGTGACGAGTGCCGGGGGTGCGCTCCAGGAGCCCCTCCAGCAGCCAGTTGAGCTTCTCGTCGGTGGTGGCGGTCATCGGGTGTTGCCTTCTTCCGGGTACGGGGAATTGGCCCGAACAGCCTGGCGGAAGCTGCTGAAGCGGGCTGCCTGTTCCTTGGGGTCGGAGGTGCGGGGCCGGGGGGTCGCGGCGCCGTCGGCGTGGGTGTTGGCGCGGGCCTCGGCGGCGGCGAGGGTACGGCCGCGGGGGCGCTTGGGCAGCCCGCTCTCGCCGAACCGGGGCAGGTTGCCGGTGGTCTCGGACGTGGGGGAGTCCGTGGCGGAGTCCGCCGGGGCGGGTCCGGCCGGCTCGGCGGCGGCCGGTGCGTGCTGCGGGTGCTGGGCGTCGGTCGTGGCCGCTGTGCCCGTCGCCGTGCTCGCCGCAGTGCTCGCCGGCGCGGTGCCGTGTGCGGGTTCCGGCTCGGGCACCGGCCGGGACACCGGGGCGGGGGCCGCTACCAGGGTCCGGGTGAGGAGCTCCTGCGGGAGCATCATCAGGGCGCCCGTGCCACCGCGGGCGGAGGGCCGGAACGAGACGGTCAGGCCGTGCTTGCGGGCCAGCCGGCCGACGACGGCGAGGCCGAGCCGGGTGCCGGAGAGCCCCACCAGGTCCTGGGTGGCCGACACCGCACGCTCGGCGCGGCGCAGCTGCACATCGCTCATGACCAGGCCGCTGTCCTCGACGGTCAGGACGATGCCGGCCGGCACCTCCTCGACGTACACATGGACTTCGGCCGTGGGCGGCGAGAAGTTGGCGGCGTTGTCGAGGAGTTCGGCGAGCGCGTGCATGACGCCCTCGGCGGCGTGACCGGCGACCGCGACATCGCTGGTGGAGTGGAGCCGCACCCGCTGGTAGCCGCTGATCCGGCCCATGGCGCCGCGCAGGATCGACTCCATCACGATCGGCTTCGCCCAGCGCCGCCCGGAGCGGGCACCGGTCAGCACGGCGATGGAGTCGGCGAGCCGGCCCGCCTGGGCGGTGCGGTGGTCCAGGTGCAGCAGATCGCCGAGCACGTCCTCGGCGGCGTGCCGGTGCTCCATCTCGCGCAGGTCGGCGAGCATGCTGGTGGCCAGGGCCTGCATCCGGCCCGCGGCGTTGGCGCAGGCGGCGACTGCGGCCGAGCGCTCGGTCTCGCTGCGGGTCGCGCGGGCGGTGAGCCGCGCGATCTCCACGGTGAGCCGTTCGGTCTCGGCGGCGGCATGTGCGGTGAGCCGCGCCGTCTCGGCCTCGGCCGCGGACCTGAGGCGTGCCGTCTCGGCCGCCGCGGCGGACTTGATTCGGGCGGTCTCGGCGGTGAACCGCTGGCCCTCGGCCGCGGAGGCGGACACGAGGCGGCTGATCTCGCCGGTGAACCGCTGGGTCTCCGAGGCGAGTCGGGCGCGCAGACGGTTGGCGTTGGCACGGGCCTGGACGGCGACGGCCACGGCGGCGGACAGCAGCACGGCGGCGGCACCCGCCCCCCAGGCCAGCTCGGTCCGTACCGAGTCGGGGGCCGCGACGACCGCCCACAGACACAGGGATCCGGTGACGGCCAGCGATATCAGCAGGGCCACTGCGGTCGGCCGGGATGAGGGGCTCAATGGGAGTCCTTGGGAGCGGACGGGGGCGGACGGAACGGACGGGGTCGGACAGATCGGGCGGGTCGAATGGTTCGGATCGGGACAGTTCGGAGCAGCGGGAGTGAATGCGGCAACTGGAGCTGACAATTCCAAGGCAAGTCTCGGCCACTATATGAGAATTGACGCTCTCTTTGGGAAGATCTTGTGGCGTTCTCTGTTACGTATGTGACTATGCGTCCGACGTATTCCGACGTATTGACGTATTCAGGGGAAACGGGCGGCGCCGGACGGCCCCAGTGGCCCGATCAACGGCATCCTGGGCCCCATGGCCGCACATCAGAATCCGACGGAACGCGCCGAACTCGCCCAGGCCCTGCGCACCGCGGTCCGCGGCGAGGCCGACTTCGGTGCCACCGCACGGGCGTTGACGACGATGGACGCCTCCAACTACCGCCGGGTACCGCTCGGCGTGGTCTTCCCGCGCGACGCCGACGACGTGGCCGCCGCACTCGCGGTCTGCCGCGCGCACGAGGTGCCCGTGGTGCCGCGCGGCGGCGGCACCTCCATCGCGGGGCAGGCCACCGGTACCGGCGTCGTGCTCGATCTCACCCGCCACCTGCGCGCGATCGTCGAACTGGACCCCGGCGCCCGTACCGCTGTCGTCCAGCCGGGCGTGATCCTGGACGAGCTGCGCGCCGCCGCCGCCCCGCACGGCCTCACCTTCGGCCCCGACCCGTCCACGCACAGCCGCTGCACGCTGGGCGGCATGATCGGCAACAACTCCTGCGGCGCGCACTCGGTCGCCTGGGGCACCACGGCCGACAACGTGCACACCCTGACCGTGGCCCGCTACGGCGGCGACACCCTGCGACTGGGCCGGGGCGGAACCCCCGAGGCCCTGGCCGGCCTCCCCGAACTCATCCGCACCAACCTCGCCCTGCTGCGCACCCGCTTCCCCGAACTCCCGCGCCGCATCTCCGGATACGCCCTGGACGCCCTCCTGCCCGAACGCGGCACCGACCTCGCCCGCGCCTTCTGCGGCAGCGAGGGGACACTCGGTGTGGTGACGGAGGCGACCGTACGACTGGTCGAGGCACCGGCCGCCCGCGCACTCGCCGTACTCGGATACGCCGACGAGGCCGCGGCCGCCGAAGCCGCCCCCGGCCTGCTCCCGCACCACCCGCTCACCGTCGAGGGCATGGCCGCCGATCTCGTACGGGAACCGGTCGGGCTGCCGCGCGGCGGTGCCTGGCTCTTCGTCGAGACGGGCGGCGCCACCCCGGTCGAGGCGCGGGCGCACGCCGAGCGCGTCCTCGGGGCGGCCGACGCCCTGAACGGCACCGTCGTCACCGACCCGGCCGGACAGCGGGCCCTGTGGCGGATCCGCGAGGACGCGGCCGGCACCGCGACCCGGATGCCGGACGGCACCGAGGCCTGGCCCGGCTGGGAGGACTGCGCCGTACCGCCCGCCCGCCTCGGCGCCTACCTCCGCGACTTCCGAGCCCTGCTCGCCGGACACGGGCTGCGCGGCACTCCGTACGGGCACTTCGGCGACGGCTGCATCCACGTCCGGATCGACTTCGACCTGCTGAGCACGGAGGGGGTGGCCCGCTTCCGCCGCTTCTCCGAGGAGCTCGCGGACCTGGTCGTCGCGCACGGCGGATCACTGAGCGGCGAACACGGCGACGGTCAGGCCCGCGCCGAACTGCTCCCGCGCATGTACGGGGACGAACTGGTCGCCCTCTTCTCCCGCTTCAAGGACATCTGGGACCCGTACGGCGGCATGAACCCCGGCATCCTCACCCGCCCCGCCCGCCTCGACGAGAACCTCCGTTTCGACGTGCTGCCGAAGCGCCCGGTGGACGTCGAGTTCGGCTACCCGCACGACGGCGGTGACTTCTCGGCGGCGGTACGCCGGTGTGTGGGCGTCGCCAAATGCCGTACGGCGGAGCCGGTGGGCACCGGTGTGATGTGCCCGTCGTTCCGGGCGACCGGCGAGGAGGCCCACTCCACCCGGGGCCGGGCCCGGCTGTTGCACGAGATGCTCGCGGGCGACGCGGGCGGGGTGATCACGGACGGCTGGCGGTCGACGGAGGTACTGGACGCGCTCGACCTCTGCCTGTCCTGCAAGGGCTGCCGCAGCGACTGCCCGGTGGGCGTCGACATGGCCACGTACAAGGCCGAGTTCCTCCACCACCACTATCGGCGGCGGCTGCGCCCGGCCTCCCACTACACGATGGGCCGGCTGCCGACATGGCTGCGCCTGGCGTCCCCGTTCGCGCCCGCCCTCAACGCCCTGGCCCGGGTGCGCCTCCTCGCCGCCCTCGCCAAGCGGCTGGCAAGCGTCGCACCGGAGCGCGACATTCCGGTCCTGGCGCGGGAGACGTTCACCCGGTGGCTCAACCGGCGCTGGGGCAAGGGCACGTTCATCTTCTCGAACGACGAGGTGGCCATGGTCTGGCCCGACACCTTCACCGAACACCTCTCGCCCGAGGTGGGCCGGGCGGCGGTACGGGTCCTGGAAGCGGCGGGCCGCCACTCGATCCCCGCCGGCCGAGGGCTGTGCTGCGGCCTCACCTACGTATCGACGGGCCAGCTGGACAAGGCCCGCACGGTCATGCGCCGCACCCTGGACCGGCTGGGCGGCACACTCGGCGCCCCCCTGGTCGTCCTCGAACCGAGCTGCGCCGCCACCCTCCGCACGGACCTGCCCGAACTCCTCCCCGACGACCCGAGGTCCGCCGAACTGGCCGCGTCGGTGAGAACACTGGCCCAGTACCTGGAGGAGTACGCCCCCGACTGGCAACCACCCCGCCTGAACCGCCCGGCCGCCGGCCAGACCCACTGCCACCAGCACGCGGTCCTGGGCGACGCGGCGGAACGCCGACTGAGGGAACGCGCCGGACTGACCGGCGAATTGAGCGGCGGCTGCTGCGGCCTGGCCGGCAACTTCGGCTTCGAACGGGGCCACTGGAACGTATCCGTGGCCTGCGCGGAGGAGAGCCTGCTCCCGTCGGTACAAACATCGGAACCGGGCACGGCCTTCCTGGCGGACGGCTTCTCCTGCCGGACACAGCTGGAACAACTGGGCGGCGTACGCGCACACCACCTGGCAGAACTACTGGCAGCGGCCCTGCCCCCGCCCGACGCACCCTCCGGCCCGCCCGGCGGACCACCCGGACCGCCCGGCGGACCACCCGGACCACCCGGCCTGCCCGGCGGGCCATCCAGCCCCAACTCCAGCCCCTCCGGCGGACCACCCAGCCCGTCCGGCGTTTGAGGACCGGGGCCCGGGGCGGAGCCCCGGTTACGGGAAGGGGCGGGTAGGGGAACAGGCCCCCCGGCCCCGCCCACCCCGCACCGCCCCCTCACCCCGCAACCCCCCGCCCCACCACCTCCCGCGCCAGCGCGACAAGCTTCGGCAGTGCCGGATGCCCAGGCGCATCCCGCCGGGCGAGCAGGACGGAGACGCTCGGGGCGTCGACCAACGGCCGGTAGGCGACCCCGGAGTGCGGATGCATGTCGGCGGTGGACGCGGCGGAGACCCCGACCCCGCGCCCCGCCGCGATGGCCATCAGCCAGTCGTCGGTGTTGGCGACGGTGAGCGTCGCGGCGGGCCGCCCGCCCGACGGCCACAGCTCGACGGTGGTGGTGCCCGAGACGGTGTTGAGGACGACGGTCTCGCCCGCCAGATCGGCGAGACGGAGCGCGGCGCGGCCCGCGAGCGGTCCGTCCGCCGCCACCGCCGCCACCCGGTCCTCGTCGAACAGCACCTCGGTGACGAGACCGGGCGCCTCCACGGGCCCCCGCAGCAGCGCGGCATCGACCTCGCCGCGGGTGAGACCGGCGGTGCGGTCGTCGATCCGCAGCAGTTCGAGCGGGGTCTGCGGATACAGCTCCTGCCAGCGGCGCAGCAGCGGTGTGGTGTACGGGCCGAACGCCGACCAGGCGTGCCCGAGCCGCAGCGGCCAGTGGCGCAGCCCGCCGGCGTCGAGCGCCTCGTCGAAGGCGGCGACCGCGGCGGCGGCCTTGTCCCGGAAGGCGACGCCTTCGGGGGTGAGGACGAGATGGTGGGTGGACCGGTCGACGAGCCGGATGCCTAGGTGCTGCTCCAGGGCGGCGAGGGTGCGGGAGACCGCGGGCTGGGTGAGACGGAGCCGGGCGGCGGCGCGGGTGACGTTGCCCTCGTCGGCCACGGCGAGGAAGGCGCGCAGATGCCGCACTTCGATGCCGCGACCAGCGCTTTGTCCGGAACGCCCCATGCTCATGCGCGGGAAGCATAACCACAGCTCGACCGACATTTCACGTGCCACACGGAGGTACCTACCGTAAGAGGACGTACCGCACGGGAGAAGTGCAGTATCTTCAATCGAACAGTGCATTGAATTGCACTGTCGGATCCGGGAGGAACACCGCAGGTGAACGATCAGCGCAGTGCCGCAGGGGTGGTGGCCGTGGATCAGGCCGCAGCCGTCGCCGTACCCGAGGCGGCTCCCGCCCTGGGCGACGCGGCAGGCCCCGCTCGCCCCAAGAGCCGGGGCGCGGCACTCGCCCCGGTCGCGCTGGTGGTCGCGGGCGGCCTCTCCGTCCAGTTCGGCTCCGCGGTCGCGGTCCTGCTGATGCCGAGGGCCGGTGCGCTCGGCGTCGTCACCCTGCGTCTGGCCGTGGCCGCGCTGGTCATGCTGGCCGTCTGCCGCCCGAAGCTGCGCGGCCACTCGCGCGCCGACTGGGGCACGGTCCTCGCGTTCGGGCTGGCCATGGGCGGCATGAACACGCTCTTCTACCAGGCGGCCGACCGCATCCCGCTGGGCGCGGCCGTCACCCTGGAGGTGCTGGGCCCGCTCGCCCTCTCGGTGATTGCGTCCCGCCGCCCGATCAACATGGTCTGGGCCGGGCTCGCGCTGGGCGGCGTCGTGCTGCTGGGCGGGGGCGGCTTCGACCGCCTCGACCCGGTCGGCGCCGCCTACGCGCTCGGCGCGGGCGCCATGTGGGCGACGTACATAGTCTTCAGCGCCCGCACCGGCCGCCGCTTCCCCCAGGCGGACGGCCTGGCCCTGGCCCTGGTCGTCGCCGCACTCTTCTCTTTGCCCCTCGGCATCATGGAGGCGGGCTCGAAGCTGCTGGTCCCGTCGACGCTGGGGCTGGGCGCGGCGGTGGCGCTGCTGAGCTCGGTGCTTCCGTACACCCTCGAACTCATGGCGCTGCGCCGCCTGCCCGCGCCCACCTTCGCGATCCTGATGAGCCTGGAACCGGCGATCGCGGCCGCGGCCGGATTCCTGATCCTCGACCAGGCCCTGACGACCACCGACGCGCTGGCCATCGCCCTCGTCATCGGGGCGAGCATGGGCGCGGTACGCAGCCAGACGCGGCGCGCGAAGCCGCGCGAGCGGGTCTGACGCAGGTGCGCGGGCCGGGCAGGCCCTTGTCGACCCGCCGCGCGCACGGGATCATGGCGGCCCGTACACGGAACACGCCGGGGGAGCCATGGTCATCGCCGCCGTCTACTTCGTCCTCGCCGTCGGCGCGGCCGTGATGTTCGGGAGGAACCAGGACCGGCAGCTCCAGGGCCCCCGGCTCCGGGCCGCCTGGGCCGAGGGGCTCACCGCCGAGGCCCGGTGCATCTCCCTGCGCACCGAGGAGGTCCAGAGCCCCGAGGGCGGCCCCGTCGTGTACACCCACCCCACCCTGGAGTTCCGCACGGACGACGGGCACACCGTCAGCTTCGAGGAACGCCAGTCGCGCCTCACCCCGGCCCGGGGCGACTTCGTGACCGTCTACTACAGCGCCGCGAACCCGAAGGACGCGACCACCCGCGCCCCGTCCTTCGGAATGCGCCACGCCAGGTCCCTGCTCACCGGGGCGGGCAGCCTCTTCGCCCTGGTCTCGGCGGTCGTCATCGCCCTCGTCCCCTGAGCACGGCCCGGCACCGCCCGACCGCCGGGGCGCCGCTCATCCGGGGTTGACGGTGTCGAAGTACAGGCCGTCCGTCGTCGCGCCGAGGAAGAACCGCCCCATGGGCAGGCCGTCCGCCGGGCCGGGGCCCGGGAGCAGCGCGTCGTAGGAGGCGCCGGCCATCCACCGCGCGTGCGCGGGCGGGAACCCGGCCGGCACACGCGCGTCCACGCGCCGCCTCCCCGTGCCCTTTTCCGGTACGCGCCGCCTTCCCGCGCCTCCCTCGGTACGCCCTGCCTTCCCGCGACTCCTCCGAACACCTCCTCCGGAATGCCCCCCTGCCGCCCAAGTGCGGTGTCACCGGGCGGGGTTCGAAAGTCGCGGCGGTCCGCAGCGGCGATCGCCGGCGTATGCGCCGCGTGTGCGCACTGAGCCGCCCGCGCGGTATTCCGGCTGCATGAGGGCCGCTGAGGATGGCACTCGGAACCCGGCCTCCCAGGCCCGGTTCTCATCCTCAGCGAAAGGAGGTGACAGACAAATGAACCTTGTTCGCGCATGGAAGGACCCCGAGTACCGGGCCACCCTCAGCGAGGCTCCCGCCAACCCGGCCGGCCTCGTCGAGCTGGCCGACGATCAGCTCGACGGCGTCGCGGGCGGGACCACGTGGGCGTGCGCCACGATCACTCTGACCGTGACGGTGTGCTCCCCGACCGGGACCCTCTGCGGCAGTTGCAGCATGGGCACGCGTGGCTGTTGCTGAGCCTGACAGATTCCTACAAGGAGTGATGTTCGTGGACATAGTCCGGTCCTGGAAGGACGCCGACTACCGGCTGTCCCTCGGGAGTGAGGCCCCCGCCCATCCGTCGGGCGAAGGCCTCACCGCAATCACCGACGAGGAGCTGACCGAGATCAACGGAGCCGGCTCCGGAGTTCTCGGCACTCTCGGGTGCTGCTCGTGCCTGCCGTGGTATTCGGGCTGGACCGTATGTGGTCTCGCCTGCAACCCCGGTAAGCCCTGCAAGAACTAGCAGCGTACCGAAGAAACGGCGTGACCGGCAGGGGCGGGCGACTGTGCGCCCCCGCCGGTCACGTTCATGCCCCAGGAGGAAGAGCGGAATGCCTGACGTCGCAAGCGAGCACCCCACCAGCGGGTCGGCCGGGGCCCACCTCCCCTGGCACCGGGCCGCCACCCTGAGCGAAAGACTCGGCGGGACTCCGTCGCAGTCCGACCCGGTGCGAGGCGAGAAGCGCCTGGCCATGTGGCGGGAGCTGGCGCCGCTGACCGGTGAGCGCGCCACGCTGGACGCACGGCTCGCACCGCTGGGCGTCGGAGCCGACGAACTGGCCGCTCTGCTCGGCGAGAGCGACGCGTCCCTCGCCGCCCGCCTGACGGACGAACCCGACTGGCACCAGGTCTTCAGGCGCTGGTGGGCCGAGGGCATGGCCACCACGGACGCCAACCGCCGCCTCGACCCCGACATGGGCCTCCTGGAAGTGATCCGCCCCCTCGTGGAGGGTGCCGTCCACGAACTCGACGCGCTCGTCGAGGAACGCGTGCGGACCAGCGACGACCCCGTCATGGCCGACCCGGGCCACGTCCTCGACGTCGTCCGCGCGACCGCCCCGGCCGCCGACCTGCTCGGCCATGTGCAGCGGACCCTCGTACTCGAACTCAACATCGCCCGCGTCGAGGACCGCCTCGGCGGCGAGACCCCCGAGGAGCGCTTCTCCTCGTACGTCGAACTGCTCCGCTCGGAGGGCAACGCCCTCGCGCTCTGGGACGAATACCCGGTCCTGGCACGGCTGATCGTGGGCCAGCTCCGTTTCTGGATCGACACGCGGGTCGAGCTGATCGAGGCGCTCGTCGCCGACCTCCCCGCACTGCGCGGGAGCCTGCTCGCCGCCCCGGGGCCCCGGCGGCTCGAACGCCTGGAGTTCGGTGCCGGCGACAAGCACCGGCGGGGCCGCTCCGTCGCCATGGTCGAATTCGACACCGCCACCCTGGTCTTCAAGCCCCGCCCGCTGGCCATGGACACCGCCTTCGACGGGCTCCTGGACTGGGTCAACCGGCAGGGAGCCCCGCACGACCTGGCCCGGATCGGCATCGTGGACCGTGGCAGCCACGGGTGGGTCGAACAGGTCGACACCACCGCGACCACCGACGCCGAAGGCGGCGACCGCTACGCCTGGCGGCTCGGTGCCCTGACGTCACTCCTCTACCTGCTGCACGCCACGGACTTCCACTTCGAGAACGTGCTGGCCGCGGGCGAGTACCCGGTTCTCGTCGACCTGGAGGCGCTGCTGCACAACGACAAGACCGCGGCCGTCGTCAAGATCGACGGTGAGACGGACATCGCCGCGGTCACCCTCGCCGACTCCGTCCAGTCCGTGGGCATCCTCCCCAACCACCTGCTGGTGCGCGGCGAGGACGGCACCTTCGGCCTGGACGTCAGCGGACTGGCGGGCCACGGCGGGCAGTTGACCCCCATGCCGGTGCCCACCTGGGAGGGCAGCGGAACCGACCGGATGCGGCTGGTCAAGCGCCGGATGGAGATGGACGCCGAGCGCAACCACCCGATGACCGCCGACGGCGAACCGATCGACCTGGTCGGCCGGGTCGACTCGTTCGTCGAGGGGTTCACCCACGTCTACCGGCTGCTGGAAGCGGGCCGTGACGAACTGCTCGCCGCCCAGGGGCCGCTGGCCCCCTTCGGCCTCGTCCGGACCCGGCTCATCGCCAGGCCGACCCACATCTACGGCCGGCTGCTGCTGGAGAGCACCCACCCGGACTTCATGCGCGACGGCCTCGACCACTCCCGCTCGCTCGCCCGGCTGGCGGGCGGACATGTCGAGATGCCGGAGTCCCGCGACGCGATGATCCTGGACGAGGTCGCCGAGCTCACTCTCGGAGACATACCCATGTTCACCGTCGACGCGGAGTCCGGGACCCTGCGCGGCGGACTGGACGGCCGGCCGATCGGTACCCGATACCCGCCACTGACCGCCGTACGCGAACGCCTCGTCGCCCTCGGCGACGCCGACCTCGCCTTCCAGGCGCGGGTCATCCGCTCGTGCGTCGCCGCCACCGCCATGGGCGAGAGCGACGCCCGTTGGCCCAACTGGCACCGTCCCCGGCTGGACGGCGCGGCCGACCCCGGCGACTTCGCCGAGGAGGCCCTGCGCCTCGCGCACCGGCTGTCGGACCTGTGCATCCGCGACGAACACGGGCTGGGCTGGATCGGGCTGGACCTGGTCGACGAGAAGTACTGGCAGTACGCGCCCGCACCGATCGGCCTCTACACCGGGACCGCCGGCATCGCGCATGCCCTGGACGCCGTCGCGGCCGTGACCGGCGACGAGCGGACCGGCGAGCTGGCCCGGGCCGCCTTCGACCAGGTGGCGAAGCGGTCGGTGCTCATCGCCGAGACGCTGGCGAGCCTGGCGAAGAAGCCGGGAGCCGCAGAGTTCGGCATCGGCGCGTTCGGCCCGTTCGGCGGTGCCGTCTACGCCCTGGCCCACGCCGCCGTACGCCACGACCGGCCCGAGTACGCCGAAGCCGCCGCCACCCTGCTGCCCGCCATCGACGAACTCGTCGAGGAGGACCCCCTCCTGGACATCGTCTCCGGCTCGGCGGGGGCGATCCTCGCCCTCCTCTCGCTGGAGACCGCCCGGCCGGGCACCGGAGCGGCCCGGATCGCGGCGCGCTGCGCCGACCGACTGCTGGCCACCCGGCAGGAACGTGGCGAGGGATGGGGCTGGGCCACCCCCATCAACCCCGAGGAGCCGCTCGCCGGCTTCTCGCACGGCGCCTCCGGCATCGCGTACGCGTTCGCCCGGCTCGACCGGGTCGCTCCCCGCCCGGAGTACAAGGAGGCCGTCCGGCACGCGCTCACCTACGAACGGACCGCCTTCGACCCGGAGCTGCGCACCTGGCGCGACCTGCGGCCGGCCAACCTCGGCGGGCGTACGGTCATGAACGCCTGGTGCCACGGCGCCCCGGGCATCGCGATGGCCCGCAACGCCTTCCAGGAGCTGCGCACCGTCCCGGACCTGGCCGACCTGATCGAGAGCGACCGGCACATGGCGGTCCTCGCCGCCATCTCGACGGGCCTCGACCTCGACCCGGTGTCCGGTCTCGGCAACCACAGCCTGTGCCACGGGGACATCGGCAATCTGCTCATCATCGACGAGAGCAGCAGAGCCGACCAGGAGCCGGAGGTGGCCGGCCTGCTGCCCCGGGTGTGGAACACGCTGCTGCACGAGGGCCGGGAGAACGGCTGGCTGTGCGGCGTCCCGAAGGGCGTGGAGACACCCGGTCTCATGACCGGTCTGGCCGGCATCGCCTGGGGACTGGCGCGCAAGGCCGCACCCGAGCGGGTGCCGGACCTGCTGACGCTCGCCGCCCCGGACACCCGGGGGAAGACGTGCTGAACGGCGGGTCCGCACCGGCGGCCCCACCGGACGGCGCCCTCTCCGACGGCGTCTACCGGCCGAGCATGGTGGCGGCCTACCGCGCCAACCCGCGTGGCGCCGCCCGTACCGGCTTCCACCCCGAACGGATGCGGCCGCAGTGGCGATGGGCCCTGGCCGGGGCCCTGCTGCTCGCCGCCACGGTGGTGGCCGGCCTCATGGTGCGGGTGCCGGTCGGGCCGACCGGCACCCTGGCCGGCGTCAACGGACGCCAGGGCGTGCTCGCCTTCCCGGGCTTCGGCCCGCCGGCGAAGGGCAGCGACGTGCTGCTGCGCGTGGACGGCCGGCGTGTGGAGGGCCGGGTGAAGGACTTCCAGACCGGTCAGGGCGGGTCCCAGGTCACCATGGTGCTCGTCGAACTTCCCGGTGGCGTCGCCGGCGGACTGAAGGAGGGCGCGTCCGTGGTCCTCGACCAGGGCACCCGCCCGCTGCTCATGGACATCTGGGACGGAAGGGGCAACCAGTGACCATCATCCGCCGCAGGGTGCCCGTGCGGCTGCAGTCCACCTCGGTCGAGTGCGGCGTCGCCGCCCTCGCCATGGTGCTCGGCCACCACGGCCGCTCCACCACCGTCGCGGAGCTGCGCGACCGGATGGTGCTTTCGCGCGACGGGGCGAGCGCCGCCTCCATCGCCCGGCAGGCGCGCGAACTGGGCCTGAAGGTACGGGCCTTCCGCGCGGAACCGGAGGCGCTGCGGGGGCTCGTCCTGCCGCTGATCGCGCACTGGGGCATGAACCACTTCGTCGTCATCGAGCGCTTCACCCGCCGCGGGGTCGACATCGTCGACCCGGCGTCCGGACGGCGGCACATCACCTACGCGGAACTGGACGCGTCCTTCACCGGGGTGGCGCTGGAGCTGGAGCCGACCGAGGACCTCGAACGCCGCGAGGGCGCCGAGGCGGGACTGTGGTCCTTCGTCCGGCCCTTCCTGCCGCGTTCCGTGCCCGTCGTCTCCGGGGTCATCGGCGCCTCCGCCGCGCTCACGCTCCTCGGACTGCTCCCGGCCTTCCTGACGGCGTACATCGTCGACCGCGTCCTGCCCGGGCGCGGCGAGGACACCCTGTTCGTCCTGGCGGCCGGTCTCGTCGCGTACACCGTGAGCCACGGTCTGATGACGCTGGCCCGGGCCGAGCTGCTGCTGTGGCTGCAGACCCGGATGGACTGGTCGATGATGGGCACGTTCCTCAGACATCTGATGTCCCTGCCGTACAAGTTCTTCCAGCTGCGCACCGGGGGCGACCTGCTCGTACGGGTGTCGAGCATGACGTACGTCCGTGACGCCGTCTCCAGCCAGCTCCTGGCGGTCCTTCTGGACGTGGCCCTGCTCGGCGTCTACCTCGTGGTGATCGGCTTCAAGTCCCTGCTGTTCGTCGCCGCGATCCTCGCCGTCGCCACCGTCCAGCTCGTGATCATGTTCGCCTCCGCCCGGACCGCCCAGCGGCTGACCGAACGCGAACTCCAGGCACTCGGGGAGGCGCAGAGCACGCTCCTGGAAGCGGTGACCGGCGCCGAGACGGTCAAGTCCTCCGGCGCCGAACACGTCGTGGTGCGCCGGTGGTCGCAGAAGTTCTCCGAGCAGCTGGAGTCCTCCGTACGCCGGAGCAGACTGGACAACGCGATCGACGGAGTCCTCGGCATGCTGGGCACCGCGTCTCCGCTGCTCATGCTCGTACTCGGCGCCTACCTCGTCCTCAGCGACAACCTGTCGCTGGGAACGATGCTCGCGCTCATCGCCCTGGCCGGCTCCGCACTCGCCCCGGTGGCCCAACTGGGCCGCAGCATCAAGACGTTCCAGACCATCCGGGTCCACCTCGACCGGCTGCGCGACGTGCTGAACGAACCCCCGGAGTCCTTGGGACAGGGGTCCGGGAAGGCGGACCTGAGCGAGCCGATCACCCTGACCGACGTCAGCTTCCGCTACTCCGGGGACGGACCGGAGGCCCTGTCGGGCATCTCCCTCACCGTCCGGCCGGGCGAGAAGATCGCCATCGTCGGCAGCAGCGGTTCGGGGAAGTCCACCCTGGCCCGTCTCATCCTCGGGCTCTACGACCCGACGGACGGGGAGATCACCTACGGCTCCACCCCGCTGACCGAGCTGGACCTCGGACACCTGCGCCGCCAGTGCGGCGTCGTCACCCAGGACGCGGACATCTTCAGCGGCTCGGTGCTGACCAACATCGCGCTGGTCATGCCCGATGCCACCCTGGACGATGTCGTCGAGGCGGCCCGCCTCGCGGCGGTCCACGAGGACATCACGCACATGCCGATGGGGTACGAGACAATCCTCGGCGAGGGCGGCAACGGCCTGTCCGGCGGGCAGCGGCAGCGGGTCGCCCTGGCCCGCGCCGTCGTGCACCGGCCGAGGGTTCTGCTGCTGGACGAGGCCACCAGCCACCTGGACGCGACCACCGAGGCGGTCGTGCACGAGAACCTCTCGGAACTCGACTGCACCCGCATCGTCATCGCGCACCGGCTGAGCACCGTGCGCGACGCGGACCGCATCCTCGTCATCGACCGCGGCCGGATCGTCGAGGACGGTGACCACGAGGAACTGGTCGCACGAGGGGGTGCGTACGCGGCCCTCGTCGGCCAGCAACTGGTCCATGACTGACCGATCCCCGCTCACGTCCCCCCGGCCCGGCGTGGCACGCGATGCTGGGAGCATGACCCCTGTGACACGCTCCCGGCCGGAGCTTCTGAGGCGACTGCGCACGCTGACCCTCCTGGAAGCGGCGAACATCGCACTGATCGGCTGGGCGGTGTTCGCGGCCCTCGGCGCACCCTTCAGCACCGCGAACGCGGTGGGCTTCGCCCTGGTGGCCGGGCTCTTGCTCATCGGGTCCGGGTACTGGGCACTGAAGGCACGTCAACTGCGCACCGGAGCACGGCAACCGCCCGCGATCGGGGTGTTCCGCCCGCTCCGGCCGCTGTGCGCCGTGGCCCTGGCGGCCGGCCTCGCGGTCATGGTCTCGGCCCTCCCGGGACGGCCGCCGTCCGACTGGGCCCCCGGCCTCGTGCTGTACGGCCTGGGCCTGGCGGAGTACGTCAACTACTTCCACCGGCAGCTGATGCACGACACCGCGGCGGACTGGCGCAGGCTGCTGCGCACTCGCCGTCTGCGCAGATCGCACCTGGCGGAGGACCTGCGCGCCCACCGCGACCGGCACGTACGGACCTGACGGCCTCCACGCACGATTCAGCGGCCCCGACGCCCGTGCCCGTGACACCCGGCACGGCAGCCGCGCGAACGTAAGGAACAGAGTTCATGACCCCACCGGAAGTGCCGGAAGCGAAGGACACGCAGGCCCCGGCCGGCGGCCGGCCGATCGAGTTCCGCGGCCTGTCGAAGCGGTACCGCGACAGATGGGCCGTGGAGGACCTGTCCTTCACGGTCGCGCCCGGACGCGTCACGGGCTTCCTCGGCCCGAACGGGGCGGGCAAGACGACGACGCTCCGGATGCTCCTCGGCCTGACGGCCCCGACGTCCGGCACCGCGACCGTCGGCGGACGGCCGTACCGGGACCTGGCACAGCCGCTCAGAACCGTCGGCGCGATGCTCGACGAGTCCGGCACACACCGCAGGCGGACCGGCCGTGACCATCTGCGTGTGCAGTGCGCGGCGACGGGCCTGCCGGCCCGCCGGGCCGACGAGGTGCTCGACCACGTCGGACTGGCCCAGGCAGGCGGGCGGCGTTACGGGGAGTACTCGCTCGGCATGCGGCAACGACTCAACCTCGCCCAGGCGCTGCTCGGCGATCCGCCTGTCCTGATCCTCGACGAACCCTCCAACGGGCTCGACCCCGAAGGGATCGCCTGGATGCGCGCCCTGCTGCGGACGCTGGCCGCCGAAGGCCGTACGGTGCTCGTTTCCAGCCACCTGATATCCGAGGTCGAGCAGACCGCCGACGATCTCGTGATCATCAGTCAGGGGCGGCTGGTGGCCGAAGGGTCGAGCCGCGAGATCGCCGCGCGGGTGCGGGGCGAGGCCCGTGTGCGGGTCCGCGCCTCACGGCCCGCGGAACTGGCGGCGGCGCTCACCTCGGCGGGAGCGGTCGTGACGCGTCCGCCCGCCGGGGACGGGCTCCTGATCGTGAGCGGCCTCGGGGCGGGCGCGGTGGCCGCGGCGGCGGCCACCCACGGCGGGGAACTGTACGAACTGGCCGAGGACGCGCCCGATCTGGAACAGGCGTTCCTGCGGCTCACGCAAGGAAAGGCGGAGATCCGATGAGGGGGCTGATCGGCAGCGAGCTGCTCAAGCTCCGTACGCTGCCCACCTGGTGGATCGCCGGCGCGGCGATGGCCGCGGTGGCGGTGCTGCTGGCGCTGTGGAACAGCTGGCAGGCCCACACCTTCATGCAGCCGTTCGAGGACTATCTGGCAGGGGCGATCCTGACCCCCCGCGAGGACATGTCCGCCGAGCAGGTCAGCACGATGCGCGACCTCTGGGAGACCCAGTCGGCCCCCGGCCGCATCGCCGCGACCCTCTACACCTCCGGGCAGACCCTCGGCCTGCTGCTGGCGGGCGTGCTGGCCATCCTGCTGGTGACCAACGAGTACCAGTACCGGACCCTGACGGCCACGTTCCTCGCAGCGCCCCGCCGGGGCCGCGTCGTCACGGCCAAGCTCGTCGTCGTTCTCATCTCCTCGGCCGGGCTGTGGCTGGCGGCGACGCTGGGAAGCCTCGTGGTCGGCGGGATCTTCCTGACTTCTCAGGGCACCGGTCTCGGGCTCGGGAGCGGGGACGTGCTCGGCGCGGTTCTGCTGAACCTGGCCGCCTACCTGGTGTGGGGCGTGTTCGGCTTCGGCCTCGGGGTGCTCATCCGCAGCCAGACCGCCGCCACCGTCACCGCGGCGGTGCTGTACTTCCTGTCCTCGGTCGTAGTCGCGTTTGCCTTCCAGGTCGTGCACGACCTGGTCCTGGAGGAGAACTGGGTGCTCCAGGCCCAGGTGCTGCTGCCCGGAGTGGCGTCCCAGATCATGACCACGCCCGGTGAGCTCTTCGCCGGGGCCCCCGCTCCCTGGACGGGCGCCGTGGTGCTCGTCGCCTACAGCCTGGTCGGCGGCCTCACGGGAACGCTGCTGCTGCTCCGGCGGGACGTGACCTGAGTCCGGTGGCCGGACGGCCACCGGACTCAGGTGCGAGGCCTCCGCGTCAGGAAGAAGGACGCGGAGGTCTTCGGCACTGGCACCGCTCCGCGAAGTCCTGGGTCCGGGACGCGACGAGCCGCATGGCCTCCTCACGGTCCCAGTTGAGCGCCGCCGTCCGCATGGCCTCGATACCGGGGGGCAGATCGAGTCCCAGATCCTCCGCGAACAGCTTCTGGCAGCGGTTGACCACCGACAGCGTGCTGACGGTGTCGCCGTGCAGGCAGTGCACCGCCGCGAGCAGCTCCCACAGGTGCTGGCGGTAAGGGGCCTCGGCGATCACACTCTCGATGCGGTAGGCCAGCATGATGGTGCGGCCGGCGAGGACGGACGCGGTGAAGAGGTCCTGATAGGCGTCCAGCCGGGCGTTGTTGAGCCCCGCTATGTGGGCGTTGAACCACCGAGTGGGCGGGAGGTCCTGTCCGAAGGGACCGTTCCAGAGGCCCACGGCCTGTTCCAGGGCGTCGACCGCCGACTTGTGGGAGCCGCGTAACAGCCAGCTCCGGCCACGCTGGACCGCGGCGGTGAACCGGGGCAGGTCGAACTCGTCGGGCGCGATCTCCAGCCCGTATCCGCACTGGGCGCCCCGGTAGGTCCGCATCCGGTCGCCGAGCCCGGGCTCGACCTCGTCGAGATCTCGGCGCAGTCCCGTCACGTGGCTGCGGAGGTTCGCCGTGGCCGACACCGGCGGGTCGTCCCAAAGGATCTCGCTGAACTCCGCGATGCCGATGGGCCGCCCGTACCGGAGCAGGCAAGCGGTGAGGACCGCGCGCCGGACGGGTGAGGTGACCGACATGGTCCTGCCGTGGACCGAGAGCTGCCCGAGGACGCCGAAGCGCGGATCCGGGCGTTCGTCGTGGGCGTCGGGCGGTGTCGCCGGGGTGGTGTGGCCGGCCGGGGCCGGTTCGTTCCCGACGGCGTGGGGAGCGGATCCGTCGGGAGGTCCGGTCTGTGGGGAGTGGATCAACAGGAGTCCTCTCACAGGTACGCAGTGAGGGGCCTGCCGGTGGTGAGCCGCAGAACCTCCGTTGTCCGATTCTCGCCACCGAACCGGGCAGGGAGGAGGACCCTTCGTTCGATGTCTGGCGAGATCCGGCTCAAGTGCGTCATATCGTCTCCTGCTTGGTCAGGGCAGGGGGAACGCGCACAGGTGTCAGTCTTTTGTTCCCCCGTTGGAACTGCGTTCACGCTTGCAGAGGGAACGAGATCCGGCTAGTAGCAGCGCGTAATTGACTTGAATCCTGCGGTTGGGAATCTTCCGATCGGGGCTACTCGGAGGTAGGATCCTCCGCTTCCGTTCATGGAGGCCCGGCCGATCGGTTCCCGCCAAATCGAGGCAGTTTGCGGGCGAAAAATCATGCAAGCATGCTTGATTGTTTATTGGCCCGCTGCCATGCTCCTGGGCACACCGCCACGCCCCGAGGGAGTGCACCGTGTCCGATGCATCGGCCGTGACCGTCGCCGTACTCGACGACCTGCGTCAGGAGAGCGAGGAACTCGACCGGTTGGTCGCCGGGGTGGACGCGGCCCACTGGGCGAGGCCGACCCCGGCCGAGGGGTGGACCGTCGCCCATCAGATCGCTCACCTGAACTGGACCGACGAGGTCGCCCTGATCGCCGTCACCGAACCGGACGCCTTCGCCGCCGAGGTCGAGAAGGCGCTCGCGCACCCCGAGACGTTCGTCGACGAGGCCGCCGGGGAGCTCGTCGCGCTGCTGTCGGCCGAGGAACTGCTCGTCCGGTGGCGCGAGGGCCGGGCCCGGCTGCACGAGGCCCTGGGTGCGGCCCCGCCGGGCGTGAAGTTCCCCTGGTACGGGCCGCCGATGAGCGTCGCGTCCATGGCGACCGCCCGGATCATGGAGAGCTGGGCGCACGGCCAGGACATCGCCGACGCCCTCGGGGTCACCAGGACCCCCACCGCCCGGCTGCGGCACGTCGCCCGGATCGGGGTGCGGGCCCGCGACTACGCCTATCTGGTACGGGGGATCAAGGCGCCCGAGGAGGAGTTCCGGGTCGAACTCGAAGCCCCGGACGGAGCGTTGATCGCGTTCGGGCCCGAGGAAGCACCGCAGCGCGTCACCGGGCCGCTCGTCGACTTCTGCCTCCTCGTCACCCAGCGCGCCCACCGCGACGACCTCGCCGTCCGGGCGACCGGCCCCGACGCCGACCAGTGGCTCGGCATCGCCCAGGCGTTCGCCGGGCCCGCCGGACCGGGCCGCGCACCCCGGGGAGAAGGAAGCCGCGCACCCCGGGGAGAGGACAAGTGACCGCACCGCTGCGGATCGGCAACGCCTCCGGGTTCTACGGCGACCGCTTCGACGCCGTGCGCGAGATGCTCACCGGCGGCCCCCTCGACGTCCTCACCGGGGACTACCTGGCCGAGCTGACCATGCTCATCCTCGGCCGGAGCAGGCTCAAGGACCCCGCGCGCGGCTACGCCACCACCTTCCTGCGGCAGCTCGAAGAGGGACTCGGGCTCGCCCACGAGCGCGGGGTGAAGATCGTCGCCAATGCCGGCGGACTCAATCCGGCCGGACTGGCCGACGCCGTGCGGGAGTTGGCGCGGAAGGTCGGTGTCCCCGTGCGCATCGCCCATGTGGAGGGCGACAGCCTCCCCGTGCCCGAGGGCTTCCTCACCGCCAACGCCTACCTCGGCGGCGCCGGGATCGCCGCCTGCCTCACCGCCGGCGCGGACATCGTCGTCACCGGGCGGGTCACCGACGCGGCCCTGGTCACCGGGCCCGCCGCCGCCCGCTTCGGCTGGGGTCCCGACGACCTCGACGCGCTCGCCGGGGCCGTCGTCGCCGGACACGTCCTGGAGTGCGGCACCCAGGCCACCGGCGGCAACTACGCGTTCTTCCGGGGCCACGACCTGCGCCGCCCCGGCTTCCCCGTCGCCGAGATCCACGCCGACGGCTCGTCCGTCATCACCAAGTACGACGGCACCGGCGGCGTCGTCGACATCGGCACCGTCACCGCCCAGTTGCTGTACGAGACCGGCGGGGCCCGGTACGCCGGACCGGACGTCACCGCCCGGCTCGACACCGTACGGCTGACCCAGGACGGACCCGACCGCGTCAGGATCTCTCGCGTGCGCGGCGAGGCCCCGCCGCCCACCCTCAAGGTCGGGCTGAACCGGCTCGGCGGCTGGCGCAACGAGGTCGTCTTCGTGCTCACCGGCCTCGACATCGAGGCCAAGGCCCACCTGGTGCAAGAGCAGTTCGCGGACGCGCTCGCCCGATCCGGCGCCGAACCCGACGAGGTGCGGTGGGAGCTGTCCCGGACCGACCGGGCCGACGCCGCCACCGAGGAGAGCGCGAGCGCCCTGCTCCGGCTCGTCGTCCGCGACCGGGACCAGGAGACCGTCGGGCGCGCGGTCTCCGGCGCCGCGATCGAGCTGGCGCTCGGCAGCTACCCCGGGTTCCACGTCACCGCCCCGCCCGGCAAGGGTGCGCCGTACGGGGTGTTCGAGGCGAGGTACGTACCGGCCGATGAAGTCCCGCACATCGCCGTGCTCCCCGACGGGCGGCGGGAGAGCCTGGCACCTCCCGCGACGACCCGGCCGCTCCGGGACGCCGACGAGCCGCCGCTGCCCGCACCCCTGCCGGACCCCGGGCCCACCCGGTCCGCCCCGCTCGGCCGGATCGCGGGTGCCCGCAGCGGTGACAAGGGCGGGGACGCCAACGTGGGGGTGTGGGCCGTACACGACGACGCCTGGCGGTGGCTGGCCCATGAGCTGACCGTCGAACGGTTGCGGGAACTGCTGCCGGAGACCGCCGGACTCACCGTCGTACGCCATGTCCTGCCGAACCTCCGCGCTCTGAACTTCGTCGTCCACGGGCTGCTCGGCGAGGGCGTCGCCGCCCGGCACCGGTTCGATCCGCAGGCCAAGGCGGTGGGGGAGTGGCTGCGCTCCCGGCACCTGCCCCTTCCCGTATCGCTGCTGGAGACCGTCCACGCACCGGAGGCGCACGCATGACCGTCCTGCCCACCGCGCTCGACACCGCGAGCCCCGAATACGCCGCGAACCGCACGGCCATGCTCGCCGAACTCGACGAGCTGGCCGCCGAACACACCAAGGCGCAGGCGGGCGGCGGCGGGAAGTACGTGGAGCGGCACCGCTCGCGCGGCAAGCTCCTGGCCCGTGAGCGGATCGAGCTGCTGATCGACGAGGACACCCCGTTCCTGGAGCTGTCGCCGCTCGCCGCCTGGGGCAGCGAGTACGCGATCGGCGCCTCGCTCATCACCGGGATCGGGGTGATCGAGGGCGTGGAGTGCCTGATCACCGCCAACGATCCGACCGTACGCGGCGGCGCCTCCAACCCCTGGACCCTGAAGAAGGCCCTGCGGGCCAACGAGATCGCCTTCGCCAACCGGCTGCCCTGCATCAGTCTCGTCGAGTCGGGCGGCGCCGACCTCCCCTCGCAGAAGGAGATCTTCATCCCCGGCGGGGCGCTGTTCCGCGACATCACCCGGCTCTCCGCGGCCGGCATCCCGACCGTCGCCGTTGTCTTCGGGAACTCGACCGCGGGCGGGGCGTACGTACCCGGCATGTCCGACCACACCGTCATGATCAAGGAACGGTCCAAGGTCTTCCTCGGCGGACCGCCCCTGGTGAAGATGGCGACCGGCGAGGAGAGCGACGACGAATCGCTCGGCGGCGCCGAGATGCACGCCCGCACCTCCGGGCTCGCCGACCACTTCGCCGTCGACGAGCAGGACGCGCTGCGCCAGGCCCGCCGGATCGTCGCCCGCCTCAACTGGCGCAAGGCGCACGCCGATCCGGGCCCCGCCGAGCCGCCGGAGTACGACGAGGACGAGCTGATCGGCATCGTGCCCGGCGACCTGAAGGTGCCCTTCGACCCGCGCGAGGTCATCGCCCGGCTCGTCGACGGCTCCGACTTCGACGCGTTCAAGCCGCTGTACGGGACCAGCCTGGTCACCGGCTGGGCGAGGCTGCACGGCTACCCCGTCGGCATCCTCGCCAACGCGCAGGGCGTGCTGTTCAGCGAGGAGTCGCAGAAGGCCGCCCAGTTCATCCAGCTCGCCAACCAGCGCGACATCCCGCTGGTCTTCCTGCACAACACCACCGGCTACATGGTCGGCAAGGAGTACGAGCAGGGCGGCATCATCAAGCACGGCGCGATGATGATCAACGCGGTGTCGAACTCGAAGGTCCCGCATCTGTCCGTGCTGATGGGCGCCTCGTACGGGGCCGGGCACTACGGCATGTGCGGCCGGGCGTACGACCCGCGCTTCCTCTTCGCCTGGCCCAGCAGTAAGTCCGCCGTCATGGGGCCGCAGCAGCTGGCCGGGGTGCTGTCCATCGTCGCCCGCGCCTCCGCCGCCGCGAAGGGGCGCCCCTACGACGACGAGGCCGACGCCGGACTGCGCGCCATGGTCGAGCAGCAGATCGAGTCCGAGTCACTGCCGATGTTCCTCTCCGGGCGGCTGTACGACGACGGGGTCATCGACCCGCGCGACACCAGGACCGTCCTCGGGATGTGCCTGTCCGCGATCCACACCGCCCCGGTCGAAGGCGCCCGCAGCGGCTTCGGCATCTTCCGGATGTGAGGAAGACCATGATCAGCACCCTGCTCGTCGCCAACCGGGGCGAGATCGCCTGCCGGATCTTCCGCACCTGCCGGGAACTCGGCATCGCCACCGTCGCGGTGTACTCCGACGCGGACGCCGACGCGCTCCACGTACGGGAGGCGGACACCGCCGTACGGCTGCCGGGCGCCGCTCCGGCCGACACCTATCTCCGCGGCGACCTCGTCGTACGCGCCGCGCTCGCGGCCGGTGCCGACGCCGTCCACCCCGGCTACGGCTTCCTCTCCGAGAACGCCGGATTCGCCCGCGCCGTTCAGGACGCCGGCCTCGTCTGGGTCGGCCCGCCGGTCAAGGCCATCGAGCTGATGGCGTCCAAGACCCGCGCCAAGGGGCTGATGGCCGCCGCCGGGGTGCCGCTGCTCGCCCCCGTCGACACGAGGCGGGTCACCGCTCGGGACCTGCCGCTGCTGCTCAAGGCATCGGCGGGCGGCGGCGGACGCGGGATGCGGATCGTACGCGAACTCGCCGAACTGCCCGCCGAGTTGAAGGCGGCGACGGCGGAGGCCACGGCCGCGTTCGGGGACGGCGAGGTCTTCGCGGAGCCGTATGTGGAGCGCGGCCGGCACGTCGAGGTCCAGATCATGGCCGACGGGCACGGCGGGGTCTGGGCGCTCGGCACCCGCGACTGCTCGCTCCAGCGACGCCACCAGAAGGTCATCGAGGAAGCCCCCGCCCCCGGTCTCGACGACGCGCTGCGGGCCCGGCTGCACGACGCCGCCGTGGCCGCCGCGCACGCCGTCGGCTACCGGGGCGCGGGCACCGTCGAATTCCTCCTCGCCGCCGACGGGCGCCCGTACTTCCTGGAGATGAACACCCGCCTCCAGGTCGAACACCCCGTCACCGAAGCGGTCTTCGGGCTCGACCTCGTCGCCCTCCAACTGCGCATCGCCGAAGGCGAACCGCTGCCCACCGCCGCACCCCCCGCACCGTACGGCCACGCCGTCGAGGCCCGCCTCTACGCCGAGGACCCCGCCCGCGACTGGCAGCCGCAGACCGGAGCACTGCACACACTCGACGTGCCCGACGAACCCGGCCTCCGCCTCGACACCGGGTACACCGACGGCGACACCATCGGCGTCCACTACGACCCGATGCTCGCCAAGGTCATCGCCCACGCCCCCACCCGCACCGAAGCCGTACGCCTCCTCGCCCGCGCCCTGGAACGCGCCCGCATCCACGGCCCGGTCACCAACCGCGAGCTGCTCGTACGGTCCCTGCGCCACCCCGACTTCCTCGCCGCCCGCCCCGACACCGGCTTCTACGACCGCCACCTGGACGCCCTCACCCCGACCCCGTCCCCGGACGAAGCCGGGCCGCGCCTCGCCGCGCTGGCCGCCGCCCTCGCCGACGCCGCGTCCCGGCAGCACGGCCCCGGACCCGGCTCCGCCCGCCTCGGCGCCTGGCGCAACATCTCCTCCCAGCCCCGGACCAAGCGCTACCGCGCCGAACCCGACGGCACCGAACACGAGGCCGCCTACCGCACCACCCGCACCGGCCCCGTCCCCGAAACCGGCGAACGCGTCGTCGCCGCCCGGCCCGGCCGCGTCACCCTCGAAGCCGACGGCATCACCCGCCACTTCGACATCGCCGTCCACCGGGACAAGGCGTACGTGGACACCGCCACCGGCTCGTACACCTTCACCGCCCTGCCCCGCTTCACCGACCCCACCGACCGGACCGAACCCGGCTCCCTGCTCGCCCCCATGCCCGGCACCGTCGTCCGCGTCGCCGACGGGCTCACCACCGGGGCGGCGGTCGAGGCCGGACAGCCCCTGATCTGGCTGGAGGCGATGAAGATGGAGCACCGCATCCTCGCCCCCGCCTCCGGCACCCTCGCCGCGCTACACGCCGCACCCGGCCTTCAGGTGGAGGTCGGCGCCCTGCTCGCCGTCGTGCAAGACGTACAGGAGGAACCGAAGCAATGAGCACCGTCCTCGAAACCGAAGAGCACCAGGCCCTGCGCGCCGCCGTCGCCGCACTCGGAAAGCGCTACGGGCGCGACTACATGACCTCCGTCGTCCGCGACGGCGCCCACCCGCGCGAACTGTGGACGGAGGCCGCCAAGCTCGGCTACCTCGGCGTGAACCTCCCCGAGGAGTACGGCGGCGGAGGCGGCGGGATGGCCGAACTCTCCATCGTCCTGGAGGAGTTGGGGGCGGCCGGCAGCCCGCTGCTCATGATGGTGGTCTCCCCGGCGATCTGCGGCACCGTCATCGCCCGCTTCGGTACCGAAGCCCAGAAGCAGCAGTGGCTCCCCGGCCTCGCCGACGGCAGCCTCACCATGGCCTTCGGCATCACCGAACCCGACGCCGGGTCCAATTCCCACCGCATCACCACCACCGCCCGCAAGGACGGCGACGACTGGCTGCTCACCGGGCGCAAGGTCTTCGTCTCCGGCGTCGACATCGCCGACGCCACCCTCATCGTCGGCCGCACCGAGGACGCCCGGTCCGGCCGGCTCAAGCCCTGCCTCTTCATCGTCCCCCGTGACGCCCCCGGCTTCGGCCGCTCGCAGATCGACATGGAACTCCAGGCCCCGGAGAAGCAGTTCGAGCTGGTCCTCGACGACGTACGGCTCCCCGCTGACACCCTCGTTGGTGATGAGGACGCCGGGCTCCTCCAGCTCTTCGCCGGACTCAACCCCGAACGCATCATGACCGCCGCCTTCGGTATCGGCATGGGCCGCTACGCACTCGCCCGCGCCGTCGACTACGCCAAGACCCGCCAGGTGTGGAAGGACCCCATCGGCTCCCACCAGGCCATCGCCCACCCCCTCGCCCAGGCCCACATCGAACTGGAACTGGCCCGGCTGATGATGCAGAAGGCCGCCCGGCTCTACGACGACGGCGACGACATCGGCGCGGGCGAGGCCGCCAACATGGCGAAGTACGCGGCGGGCGAAGCCTGCGTCAAGGCCGTCGACCAGGCCGTGCACACCCTCGGCGGCAACGGCCTCACCCGCGAATACGGCCTCGCGTCCCTGATCACGGCGGCCCGCGTCGCCCGGATCGCCCCCGTCAGCCGGGAAATGATCCTGAACTACGTCTCCCACCAGTCCCTGGGCCTCCCCAAGTCGTACTGACACACGGCAGGCTGTCCCCCCACACCGACGCTCCGAAGGGACTCCGCCATGGTGCACGTGTTCCACAGCGACCACCCCGCCGTACCGGTACTCGACGCACCCATCCATGACGCGGTCCTGGGACAGGCCACCGCCGCATACGGCGACACGGTGGCCCTGATCGACGGGACGGACGACAGCTCCACCCTCACCTACCGGCAGCTCGACGCCTTCCACCGGAAGATCGCCGCGGCGCTCGCCGGGGCCGGGCTGCGCAAGGGCGACCTGCTGGCCCTGCACAGCCCCAACACCATCGCCTACCCGGCGGTGTTCTTCGGCGCGACGCGGGCCGGTGCCACCGTCACCACCGTCCATCCGCTGGCCACGGCGGAGGAGTTCGCCAAACAGCTCCGCGACTCCTCCGCCCGCTGGATCGTCACCGTCTCCCCGCTCCTGGATACGGCGCGCGAGGCCGCCGGAATCGCCGGCTCCATCGAGCAGATCTTCGTCTGCGACCGGGCCGAGGGACACCCCTCCGTACTCGACATGCTCGCCACCACCGCCCCCGAACCCCGCGTCACCGTCGACCCCGGCGAGGACATCGCCGCCCTGCCCTACTCCTCCGGCACCACCGGAACCCCCAAGGGCGTCATGCTCACCCACCGCTCCATGGGCACCAACCTGGAGCAGCTCCGCCCCTTCATCCCCATGGGCCCCGGCGCCCGCATCCTGGCCGTACTCCCCTTCTTTCACATCTATGGCTTGACCGCCCTGATGAACGCCCCGCTGCGGTCGGGCGCCACCGTCGTCGTACTGCCGCGCTTCGAACTCGACCAGTTCCTCGCCGCGATCGAGAAGCACCGCATCACCGGCCTGTACGTGGCCCCGCCGATCGTCCTCGCGCTCGCCAAGCATCCCTCGGTCGACCGGTACGACCTGTCCTCGCTGGAGTACGTCGTCAGCGCCGCCGCCCCGCTCGATGCCGCGCTCGCCGCCGACTGCTCACAGCGCCTGGGACTGCCACCGGTGCGCCAGGCGTACGGCATGACGGAACTCTCGCCCGGCACCCATGTCGTCCCGCTCGCCGCCGAGAACCCACCGCCCGGCGCGGTCGGCAAGCTGCTGCCCAGCACCGAGATGCGGATCGCCTCGCTCGGCGACGACACCGAGGACGCCCCGGCGGGCGGCGACGGCGAGATCCTGATCCGTGGCCCGCAGGTGATGAAGGGCTACCTCGGCCACCCCGAGGCCACCGCCGACATGATCGACGCCGACGGCTGGGTGCACACCGGCGACATCGGGCACGTCGACGCCGACGGCTGGCTGTTCGTCGTCGACCGGGTGAAGGAACTGATCAAGTACAAGGGCTACCAGGTCGCCCCCGCCGAACTCGAAGCACTGCTGCTCGGCCACGAGGCGATCGCGGACGCCGCCGTCATCGGCGTGCCCGACACCGACGGCAACGAGGTCCCCAAGGCGTACCTGGTCCGCCGGGCCTCCGCCGCGGGCGACGGCCTCACGGCGGACGACGTGATGGCGTACGTCGCCGAGCGCGTCGCCCCGTACAAGAAGGTCCGGCAGCTCGAATTCATCGACGTGGTCCCGCGCGCCACCTCCGGCAAGATCCTCCGGCGCGAACTGCGCGACCGGGAGAAGTCCCGCGGGACGACCACCGGCTGAGGACCCACGAGAAGGAGAACCGCACATGACGGCGCTCGCCGGCCCCGCCCACGACCGGGGCATCACCACCCTCACCCTCGACTCACCCGCCAACCGCAACGCACTCTCCGCGGCCCTGGTCGGCGAGCTCGCCACCGCCCTGGACGCGTGCGCGGCCGACGACACCGTACGAGCCGTCGTCCTCACCCACACCGGTAACACCTTCTGCGCGGGCGCGGACCTGACCGGACCGCCCGACCCGGCGGCCTTCGTCGCGCTGATGCGGCGGATCGTCGCCCTGCCCAAGCCCGTCGTCGCCCGGGTCACCGGGCACGTACGGGCGGGCGGCCTCGGCCTGTTGAGCGCCTGCGACATCTCCGCGGCCGGGCCCGAGGCCTCGTTCGCCCTCACCGAGTCCCGGCTCGGCCTCGCCCCCGCCGTCATCTCCCTGCCGCTGCTGCCCCGCACCGAACCGCGCGCCGCCGCCCGCTACTACCTCACCGGCGAACGGTTCGACGCGGCCGAAGCGGCCCGCATCGGCCTGATCACGATGGCCGTCGGGTCCACCGAAGACATCGACAAGGAGCTGATACCCGTCCTGGACGGACTGCGCAAGGCGTCACCACAGGGGCTGACGGCATCGAAGGAGCTGGTCACGGCTACTGTGCTGAAGAGTTTCGACCAGCATGCCGAAGACCTCATCGCCCGCTCGGCGGCCCTCTTCGCCTCCGCCGAGGCCCGGGAAGGAATGACGGCCTTCCTCGAACGACGGGACCCCGCATGGGCGCTGTGACGCCTTCCACCGAACGGACCCCCAAGCAGGACCGCAGCCGGGCCACTCGCCGCCGGCTCCTCGAAGCAGCCGTCGCCTGCCTCGCCGAACACGGCTGGGCGGGCTCCACGGTCTCCGTCGTCGCCGAACGCGCGGGCGTCTCACGGGGCGCCGCCCAGCACCACTTCCCCACCCGCGAGGACCTGTTCACCGCAGCCGTCGAATACGTCGCCGAGGAACGCTCCGCCGCCCTGCTCGCCCTGCCCGTCCAGGGCCGCAGGGACGTCGTCGCCGCCCTCGTCGACCTGTACACGGGCCCGCTCTTCCGCGCCGCGCTCCAGCTCTGGGTGGCCGCCTCCAACGAGCCCCAGCTCCGGCCCCGCGTCACCGAACTCGAAGCCCGCGTAGGCCGCGAGACCCACCGCATCGCGGTCGGCCTCCTGCACGCCGACGAGACCCGCCCCGGCGTACGGGAAACGGTCCAGGGCCTCCTCGACATGGCCCGCGGCCTGGGACTCGCCAACGTCCTCACGGACGACACGGCCCGGCGTCAGAGGGTCGTGGCACAGTGGGCGGCGCTGCTGGACGACGTACTCGACTGACCGCGGGGGACCTGTGGGCGACTACTTCCAGACGATCGTCGATCTCGACGCCACCGAGCAGGACGCCGCACCACTCGGCGCCGCGCTTCTCGACTGGCTGATCGCCGACGGAATCGTCGACGCCGAGCGCACCGACTGCGTCCTCGACGCGGACGGATACGGCAACGCACCCGGCCCGCGCTATGCCGAGGCCGTCGACGACCCGGAACCGGTCGATCTGTGGAGCAACGGCCTCCACATCACGACCGGAAGGACCGTCTTCGACAGCGGCCAGGGCGAGGCCGGAGCCGCCACCTGCCCGCTCTGCGCCACCGAGATCCGCCTGGTCGACGACACCTGGTGCCCGATCGACAGCGCCTGGGCCCCGCTCGCGGGCCGGTTCGGGGACTGGGAGAAAGGCGGCGAAGGGGCCGTGGAATGCCCCTCCTGCCACCGGTCCTCCGGCATCGACCGCTGGAGCTGGGAGGACGACTACTACGCCTGCGGCCGGCTCGGCCTCACCTTCTGGAACTGGGCGGAGCTGACCCACGGCTTCGAACAGGAGGTGCGGCGCCGCCTCGGCGGACACCGCACCGTCACCCTCCGCGGCAAGCTCTAGTAGCGCTTCGTCGGGTTGTGCTTCTGTGGCTGTGGCTGTGGCGTTGTCGTTGTGTGTGGGGTAACTCGCGGTGGAGGTGGGGCATTCGCCGGTCCAGGCCTGTATCGGGTCTTGGACGATGTCGAGGACTTGGTAGCAGGGCAGGGTGCGTCCGCCTGCGCCGCCGCAGGCGGGCGTCACCGGTTTTGCGTCGAAGCGGTGGGCCGTCTCGTCCCCACGCACGGCGACGATGTGGTCCAGGCACCGGGAGCGCAGAGCATGGCGGAAGCTGCGGACTGGCCGTAGCCGGCGTCAGCGACGACGACCTGCGGAGCAAGCCCCCAGGCGGTCGATTCGTCCAGCATGCCGATAGCAGGCCGCCACTTCTCGACGTGCCTGGCCTCCGGCGGGAGACCGGTCCGCTCCCAGCGGACATCGTCGCGGTCGTCCCACTCCGGTGGCACGAACAGCCGTCACGACAGCGGGCACGAGGCCTGGTCGATGACGGCGTGGGCGCTGACCCCGACCTGGCAGGGCGAGCGTTTGCCCAGCGCGCCGCAGTACTGCCGGGACAGGGACACCGAGTGACGGCGAGCGAGGCAGCCACAGCGGTTCGAGGTGTCCGGCCGCCTCACCCGGTCGAGCGGTTTTCATACACCGTCACCCTTCGTCCGCGGACCTGCTCGTCAGCCACGACCCTGAAGTACTTCTTCAGCACGTAAGCCTTCATCTTGTCCCGCTCGGCTGTCACCGGTCTCGCCACCTGAGGCGTGTCCGTCACCAGCAGGATCCGGTGCTGGGCCAGCATCGCTGCACGGATCTGATCCGGGGTCGCCTCCACGCCTTTAAGGGTCCCGGACTTCTCCGGGCTCTGCGCCAGAGCAATGTCTCGCAGACCAGAAAAGACGCTCGGGGAGACGGATTTGGTGTCCCGACGCGCCGACGGAATGAAGAGCACCGCATCCCCGGTCTCTTGCAACTGCCGCACGTTCGAGGCTACCGCCAGGACGTCGTCCACCCGGCTCGAAGGGGATCGCTTGGCCAGCGACTGAGGCAACAATGCCACCATCGCCACGACGAGCACTGCGGGGAGAACTGCCATCGCCGCTCTCGGGTGCCGCGGCTTCACTGCCTGTACCGCCGAGCCGATCACCGTGCCGATCAGCAGCGCCAACCCCAGCAGGCTGAAGAGGACGTACCGGTCCAGGAACAACGGCTGGATCAGAGAAAGCCCGATGAGGCCGATCTGCGGGACCGCCAGCAGCGGCAGTGCGACGGTTGCCACCGACAGTCGGCCTGCCCGGGGCAGATCCAGTAGTGCGCCGACTCCACCGATCGCCAGCAGGACCGCCGGGCCGATGAGCATGTGCCAGGTCAGCGGTGGGATCCAGGAGATTTGGGCGGACTGGCCTCGACTGAAAACGACCAACGGCAGGACACAGGCCGTTGCGCTCGCGGCAGCAGTAGTCCAGCGTTTCCACACTGCGTGGTCGGCCCGGCTCCAGACCAGAGTCGCCAAGTGTGCCGGGAGAATCATGAGCGAGAGCCAGTTCAAAAGCCCACTCATCACGACAATGCCGCCGTAGGCAGCCCAGTACACCGTGCGGTCGCGTCCCTGCAGCAGGGTCACGAGTAGCAGGGTGGAGATTCCGGCCCCGGCTGCGACCAAGGCGTACGGCCGCCCCTCCTGGAGATAGAACTGCACGGCCGGAACCAGTCCGAAAGCCAGCCCTCCGGCCAAGCCCACCCACATACCGGCCAGCCGTTGGCCAATTAGCCCCACACACGCCGCCGCTACTCCCGTGGCGACAACTGAAGGCAGCCGCAGGACGGTGGTACTGGGGCCGAAGCATTCAAACAGTGCGTGCATCAGCAGGTAGTAGCAGCCGTGCACGACGTCGACGTTCCCCAGCATGTGCCAAATCTCAGCCGTGGAGCGCTGGGCCACTTGCCAGGTCGCGGCCTCGTCCCGCCACACGCTGCCCTGCCGTGACAGGCCCCATAGGCCGAGGGAAAAAGTCCACAGCATCGGTATCAACCAGGTGAGAGTACGGCGACGCTCGGGGCCGGCTGGAGATGTCATGGACAGCGTTCCGGTCCCCGGGGAACGGGGCGACGAACGCAAGGTGCGAGCAGTGGTCATCAAGGAGGGTTTCTGGAGTGGCTGTCGAATAGGGCGGAGTGCCAAGCGCAGGAAGGCAACTCACCGGCCAGGAATCGTATGCACCGCAGTACCCCCGTGTGCGGCCCTCTTGAAGGCGTTCGCGATCAAGGTTGCCAGCGCGTGACCGGCTTGTCTCGCTCTTTTCGGCCAATTGGTCAGGACCACGCTCTGTGACGGCGAAAACTGCCGGGTCGAGCCGAGCGGCCGGGCAGGTGCGCAGCTCCACCAGGGCGTTCTCGCAGCCCGAGACGCTTTCTTTCCCCTTCTCTTCCCGCGCGGCTATCACTACAGCATCGGTGGCACGTGGCGATTCACATATGCATGAGGTTAGTTAGGTCACGTGTTCGCACGGTTGCCTCATGACCACGCTCTGCATCAGGATCTTGCTTCGTCCAGACCAACGGTCATGATGAAAAGGGGATCAATCATGAACAAGAGAACTGGTATCAAGGCGGCCGTCGTGACGGCGGGCCTCCTCTTCGCCGCGGCCACGCCGGCTCTGGCCGTCACCGTCGACGTCGGTGGCGGCAAGTGGAGTTATGACCAGGGCGCCAACACGGCGTGGTCGAACTACACGCACCCGACCAACAGCCACGCGTCCTCGGTGAAGATCGGCAGCGTGACCTTCGCCAGTGGCTGCACCGCCAAGGGGAACTGGTCCCTGGCCTCGGGCTCGAAGAACGGCGGCGCGATCAGCTACTACTACAAGAGCTCCTGCTAGTCCGGTTGATCGCATCTAGGGCTTAGGTATGCGCGGGTGGCGCCGCTCGCGCTTACCTGGCCCGGTCCAGCTGTGGAGGCGGGTCCTGCTTGCCTCCACAGCTGTTTTCACCGCCTGAACTCTCCCGGACGTGCTCGCAGAGCGCCCTCGACCGAGGTATCCGATGCTGCACCGAGGTATACGATTCGTTCACGCCGCCATCTTGGCCTTCTCCGCAGTTCTCGCCTTTCTGTTCGTGCGGGGGCTGGATGAGAGTGCGCCGCTGGGAAACTCGGCGCTGGTTGATGTATTCGACTCCGACGAGTCAACGAGCGCTGCTCAAGTCATCCGAGCCGTCGAGTCGTTCGCGATCGAGCGCGGAGTCGGAGTGGCTCGCGATGTGACCGATTTGAAGAACCCCGACGGCGTGCGGAATCTCTACGTGACTCCGGGCAGCCCAAGCTCTCTGACAGCGGAATGGCTGGACAACGGTTACCCGGCGTTCAGCAGCAGCTACGAAACGCGAGTGCGTCTGCTCTCCGAGATCGCACAGCAGGATCCACGCGGTCCCTACTACGTGTTCGGATCACCTGCGGACGCAGAAGCCTTGAGCGCCACGTTCGCCGGCCTCGGCATGAAAGCAAGCGTCTCCCATCCCCTGTCGTACGCCGAACTCTCCGACAGATACACGGATGACCCTCTATTCCGGGCCCTTTGCGTGGTCGCCCTTGCGGCGCTGACGATGACCGGCGCGAGCGTGCTCCTCAACGCGAAGGCTTACGGGGTTCTGCGACTGCAGGGCATGTCCCTCACCGGCATCCTCGTCCGCGATCTGCGCCAGCTGGCGGTCTTCTGGCTGGCGACAGCCGGCATCGTGGTGGCTGCGACGCTTGCCTTCCTGGGCTTCTACAACAGCCTCGCCTGGCTGGGGCTGTTCACTTCGGTGGCCGCAGTGATCACCGTCCTCCTGGTATTCGTGGCGCTGGCCACCCACTTCGCAGTGCTCGCCTTGACCTTCAAGGTCGACGTACTGCG
Source organism: Streptomyces sp. NPDC006510 (assembly GCF_040611955.1). Classification (NCBI taxonomy): domain Bacteria; kingdom Bacillati; phylum Actinomycetota; class Actinomycetes; order Kitasatosporales; family Streptomycetaceae; genus Streptomyces; species Streptomyces sp. NPDC006510. Next base: position 174,476 of record NZ_JBEXPH010000001.1, read on the forward strand.
TGCCCTCAAGGGTGAGCTGCCCTCACGGGGGGCATCCATCAGCGTCTACCTTGTGCGCATCCCCGCTCTGCTACTCACTCTCAGCATTGCCACGAATGCCACCCTCGCGGGCCGGGACGTACTGATGCGCCAGGAAAACCAGGACGCCTACCGCACCGTAGGAGAGGCGGTCTCGATCCGTATCAACGGCGCCTTCGCCGTGGACATGGACCAGGTGGACAAACGCGTGGGCCCATGGCTGCGCCAAGCCGACAGGCAGGGCAAAGTCATTCTTGCCGGGCGCAGAGATCTCCAGATCTCCGCACCGGACGCACATCTGCCGACCGGTGAGATCCTCATCGTCAATGACACCTATCTCGGCAAACAGCCAGTCACCGGTCCGGCGGGACGCCGATACACTTCTGCAGCCCAGAGCGATGAGAACCCCGACACGCGACCCGTACGGGTCATCGTTCCCGAATCCCTGAAGGCTCACGCGCCGACGATCAGCAAAGCAGCTTCCCGGATCATTGATCCGAATCTCAATCAGCACATCCCGCTCGAGACGCTGACGAGCAAGGCGGGGCAAAATCTCTTCGGCTACAACACCGGCGCCTACGTCTACAACGCCGCACACGGACCGGACGAAGACAGATCCCTGGTGCGCGACCCCGTCCTCATCGTTGTCCCCAACGGATCGCATTTCCTCACGGACAGCGCCTACACCGCCTACGCCACTCAGGCCGGCGTGGTCTTCCCCAACCCCGATGATGTACTGAACGGCATAGAGACGGAGAAGCTGCAGAACTATATAAACGCCGTAAGTCCGGTCGCGCAGAAGACCGCTCTGGACCTCAGGAATTCAGTCAGGGAACTCCGGCTGCAGATCTTCAACCTAATCGTTTCCGTGATCGTCATTCTTATCGCTGGTGTGGGTGTCTGTCTCATCTATGCGCGCAAGAATGCACAGGTCATATTCGCGAAACGTATCAGCGGCTGGCGGTACATCGCCACCCACCGCTTCATCCTCGCCGTCGAAGCGGCAATTGCGGTCATCTTCGCCACCCGAGTTCCTTTCGTCGCATGGCAGCAACATCAGGAACTGAAAAAGTATGCTGCCAACGGCGTGCCCGCCCCCTTTGAGCCCATCCGCATCACTGCACTTGACATCAGTGTCATCACCGGGCTTGTCGCTTTCGAATTCGGGGCTGTGCTACTTGCCCTTGCATTCTTCCACGGCCGCATCATGCGGGGAGGCGCAACCGAGGTCTGAGCTCTTCATGTGTGAAATCCCTCCAGTCAGTCGGAGTATGCTGTGATCGATATTGAGAATCTGTCGAAAGTTTTCGATGCCCGGACCTTGTGGCGCGATGTCAACTTCACCGCCAAAAGTGGTGAAATGCTCGCGCTGGTCGGCCCCAGTGGATCAGGTAAGTCAACCCTCCTTAATTGTCTCGGCCTGCTCGAAAAGCCAAGCGGCGGTAAAATTCACTATAAGGGGAGCGATATCACTCGATTCGGTCGACGCGATATTCTCCGGTTCCGCCGCGATACTCTCGGCTATCTGTTCCAGCAATACGCCCTGATAGAGAATGCGACTGTCGATGAAAACTTGGAAGTAGTCACAAGGCTGCAGAGGTCACTGCGAGGCACAGCCGCCACGGCTATCGCTGAGGCCCTTGATCGCGTCGGTCTGGCAGGGCGAGGGAGAGAGAAGATCTGCCACCTCAGCGGCGGAGAGCAGCAGCGCGTGGCTCTGGCCCGTCTCGTGGTTCAGCAGCCGGACCTGGTGCTGGCAGACGAGCCGACCGGCGCCCTCGACGATGCCAATACCTCCATGGTTGTCGACATCCTTCACGAGATGAGCCGGGGCGGATGTGCTGTGGTCATTGCCACCCACGATGCCGGCGTCCGCGACCGGTGTGACGCCGTATTTGCAGTGGATGAGTCCGCACTCGTTACCCCCTCACGACGCGAGACAGTCCATTCCCATGGGGTATCGAACTGACGCCTTTTCGGCAGGTAGCACAGGCTCCGTTCGCGTCGGCCGTTGTAGACCGTGCGGGAGACGACCCGACCGGCCCGTGGACGCGCCGCCGTCACGGCTTCGCGGACATGACAGCGCCCCCACTGCACCAGTGAAGGGCGCCGTCGTTCAGTACCAACGCCGTGTAGTCGGTCCAGGCGTATGGACACGCAGGCCGGGTGAGACCTTGCGGACCTGCCCGGGGGCCGGCCCGGGCCTCAGTTGGCCAGATTCGCGAGCTGGTCGTACCCCTCGATCTCCCGGGGATCGCGGGGCCCCGGACCCACGTACCGCGCCGACGGACGCACCAGCCGCCCCGTCCGCTTCTGCTCCAGGATGTGCGCCGACCAGCCCGCCGTGCGCGCGCAGCTGAACATCGACGTGAACATGTGCGCCGGAACCTCCGCGAAGTCCAGCATGATCGCCGCCCAGAACTCCACGTTCGTCGCCAGCACCCGGTCCGGGCGCCGCGCGTGCAGCTCCTCCAGCGCGGCCTTCTCCAGCGCCTGCGCCACCTCGAAGCGCGGTGCGCCCAACTCCTCGGCCGTACGCCGCAGTACCCGCGCCCGCGGGTCCTCCGCCCGGTAGACCCGGTGCCCGAAGCCCATCAGCCGCTCGCCCTTGTCCAGGGCCTTCTTCACGTACGCGACGGCATCGCCGGTCCGCTCGATCTCCTCGATCATGCCGAGCACCCGGGACGGCGCACCACCATGCAGCGGCCCCGACATCGCACCCACCGCACCCGACAGCGCCGCCGCCACATCGGCGCCGGTCGACGCGATGACGCGGGCGGTGAACGTCGAGGCGTTCATGCCGTGCTCGGCGGCCGAAGTCCAGTACGCGTCGACGGCCTTCACATGCTTGGGGTCCGGCTCGCCCCGCCAGCGGATCATGAACCGCTCGACCACGGACTGCGCCTTGTCGATCTCGCTCTGCGGGACCATCGGCAGCCCCTGCCCGCGCGCCGACTGGGCGACGTACGACAGCGCCATCACGGCGGCCCGCGCCAGATCGTTGCGCGCCGTCTCCTCGTCGATGTCGAGCAGCGGCTTCAGACCCCACACGGGGGCGAGCATCGCCAGCGCGGACTGCACATCGACCCGGATGTCCCCGGAGTGCACCGGGATCGGGAACGGTTCGGCAGGCGGCAGACCGGGGTTGAACGCCCCGTCGACCAGCAGTCCCCAGACGTTTCCGAACGACACATGGCCGACGAGATCCTCGATGTCGACACCCCGGTAACGGAGCGAACCGCCTTCCTTGTCCGGTTCGGCGATCTCCGTCTCGAACGCGACGACTCCCTCTAGTCCCGGTACGAAGTCGGACATGGCGGCTCCCTCGGTCGACGGCTCTGCGGAGGCCACAGCGGCCTGCCCCAAAATACTGGCGGGTTCCCCTGACGCGGGGAAGCGTGACATCCGGCACAGCACCCCGAATCGGCGCCGCCTCGCCGCCGCCGGACCGCTCCTCGTCCTTCCCACGCCCCTCCTTGCCGGACCGGCTCGACCGCTGCGGCAGGATGACTCCGTGCCCACCGCAGACTCTCCCTCCGATTCCACCACCGATCCGGCCGCGATGCGCGAGCAGTACCGCTCCGAGGGCTTCACCGAGGACACGCTGGCCGCCGACCCGATGCAGCAGTTCGCCCACTGGTTCCGGCAGGTCGCCGTCGGCGGGCTGCTCCACGAGCCCAACGCCATGGTGGTCTCCACCGCCACCCCCGAGGGCCGGCCGTCCTCCCGCACCGTGCTGCTGAAGAAGTACGACGAGCGCGGCTTCGTCTTCTTCACCAACTACGACTCCCGCAAGGGCCGCGAGCTGACCGCCAACCCGTACGTCTCGCTGCTCTTCCCCTGGCACCCGATGGCCCGCCAGGTCATCGTCACCGGCAGGGCGGACCGGACCGGCCGCGACGAGACGGTCGCCTACTTCCGCACCCGCCCGCACGGCTCCCAGCTCGGCGCCTGGGCGAGCCCCCAGTCGACGGTGATCGGCTCCCGCGACGAGCTGCTCGCCCGCTACGAGGAACTGGCGGCCCGCTACCCCGAGGGCGAACAGGTCCCCGCGCCCCCGCACTGGGGCGGTTTCCGCGTCGTCCCCGACACGATCGAGTTCTGGCAGGGCCACGAGAACCGGCTGCACGACCGGCTGAGGTACGTACGCGAGGGGGTCGGCAAGGGCTGGCGCGTCGAGCGCCTGTGCCCGTAGCAGACGCTCCGGACCGCGCTTGTGTCGGTGGAAAACCCTCCGGACCGTTCTTGTGTCCGTGGAAAACCCTCCGGACAGCGCCCGGGTCCGTAGAAAGCCCTCCGGACATGCAGAAACCCGCAGGCTCTGGTCCCTCCTTGCGGAGGAGCCGGCCGGACTTACCGGCGAGCCTGCGGGTCGGTGACTGCTTGGGATTGGCCGATGACCGGCCTGCACTGCAAAGAGCGCGACAACGGGCGTCAGCCCGCAGCCACCTCACGAGCCCGAGAAGAAATCACTTCCGGAACACCTCCTTTCACGTGTGGCAGCAGCCTAGGAACCTCCCCGGCGCCGCACAAGCGAATTAATGGGCCGGCCGATTTCCGGGAAGTCGCTGTGTGCCGGGCCACCTTCGGGTCCAATGGTCCGACGTGCGGAAATGCCGGATGCGTCCTGCGGGGGTACGGGATGAGTGCGTCCACAAGCAGTGGAACGACCGAGGCGCACCCGGCCCGTCCGGCGGTCCCGGTCACCTTCCGTTGCGGTAGAAGATCCGGTCCCGGTTCTCCGCCATGACGCGTCCGTTCCATTCGTGGCCGCCGTCGACGTTCCCCGACCGCAGCAACGGCGGCTCCACCCCCCGCTCCACGAGCTGTTCCGCCGCGGCGGCCATCATGGCCTGCATCAACGCGCTGGTGACCACCGTCGACGCGGGGGCGAACGGCGCCTCGATCCCGTCGAGGGTCAGCTCCGCGTCGCCGATGGCGATCTTGCTGTCGAGCACGATGTCGCAGTGGTCCCGCAGGAAGCCGCCCGAGCTGTGCCGGGACCGGGTGCCGTCCGCGTACGCCACCGACGTCACGCCGATGACCTTCAGGCCGAGCGCCCGCGCGTTCAGTGCCATCTCCACCGGAAGCGCGTTGCGTCCGGAGAGCGAGATGATCACGAGGACGTCGCCGGCCGTGGCGGGGCTGGAGTCCAGCACGGCGCCCGCCAGTCCGTCGACCCGCTCCAGCGCGGAGCCGAGGGTCGCGGGCATGACGTCGACGCCGACCGCCCCTGGTACGGCCAGCAGGTTCATCAGGGCGAGGCCGCCCGCCCGGTAGACGACGTCCTGCGCGGCGAGCGAGGAGTGCCCGGCGCCGAAGGCGAAGAGCCTGCCGCCCGCCGCGACGGTGTCGGCGATCGCGGCACCGGCGGCCGCGATGTTGCCGGACTCCTCGTCGCGTACCCGCTCCAGCAGGCCGATCGCTGCATCGAAGAACTGACCGGCCAGTTTGCTGTCGCTCATCGAGGAGGCCCTTTCCGGCGGGAGAAAGTGTTCATGGGTGTCCGTGCCGCGGATCACGTTGCGGTCTGGACCAGTGGCCTGTCAATACCGCCCACGCGGCGCCACTGCACGGTGTTCGGTCGGTGCGGCACGGTTGTCAGCGGTATGCGTCAGAATTGGGGCAGGGCCAGCGCACGACGTTTTTCATGTCACAGCATCGAGGGGCACGAATGTCCGGACTGATCGACACCACGGAGATGTATCTCCGCACCATCCTCGAACTCGAAGAGGAAGGCGTGGTCCCCATGCGCGCCCGGATCGCGGAACGGCTGGACCAGAGCGGTCCGACGGTCAGCCAGACGGTGGCACGCATGGAGCGTGACGGGCTGGTGCAGGTCGCGGGCGACCGGCACCTGGAGCTGACCGACGAGGGGCGCCGCCTCGCGACGCGAGTGATGCGCAAGCACCGGCTCGCCGAGTGCCTGCTCGTCGATGTGATCGGCCTGGAGTGGGAGCAGGTCCACGCCGAGGCATGCCGCTGGGAGCATGTGATGAGCGAGGCGGTGGAGCGGCGGGTGCTGGAGCTGCTGCGCCATCCGACGGAGTCCCCGTACGGGAATCCGATCCCGGGCCTGGAGGAGCTGGGCGAGAAGGCCGAGGCCGATCCCTTCCTCGACGAGGGCATGGTGAGCCTGTCGGAGCTCGACCCGGGCGCCGACGGCAAGACGGTGGTCGTGCGCCGGATCGGTGAGCCGATCCAGACGGACGCCCAGCTGATGTACACGCTGCGGCGCGCGGGTGTGCAGCCCGGCTCCGTGGTCAGCGTGACCCAGTCGCCCGGCGGCGTGCTGGTCGGCAGCAGCGGCGAGGCGGCGGAGCTGGACGCCGAGGTCGCCTCGCATGTGTTCGTGGGCAAGCGCTGAGCGCCCGCCCTGCTCGACCCTGAACCGGCGGACAGACCCCGGGGCCTGTCCGCCGGGAACCACCGCTGGACGGGCGCCCCCGAGCGGATGCCGCCGCCGAGGCGCCGCCCGGACGTTGAAGCGTGATGTCCGCTCCCCGTTTTTCCGCCCGGAATTGCAGCGCCCGGACGGATCGCGTGCCAGGCTGTGGCTGAGGCATACCTGAGAGTGTCGGCCGACTGGCCGCGCGGTCGGGGAGGGAGCAGGCGCATGCGCCCGTCGTACTGGCGTGTCCGGCATGTCGGGCACGCCCAGCGGAAGGTGGCTGCCATGGTCCCGGCCGCCCGTGAATCGCGCGTCAGTACCCACGAATCGCACACCGCCGCCCGCGAAACCGGTGCCGCCGTCCGCCGATGCGCATCGCCGCCGGCGGCTCCTGCCGAAGGCAGAGGGCCCCGGCGCCGCGCGGCGCCGGGGCCTGTCCTCCCCTGCTTTGACCTGGAGCCCCGAGCTCTCAAGGCCAATCCCCACGGGCCCTCATCCCCGAGTGGCCCGCCTCCCGGAGAAGGTCTCCCCTCCGCCGCCGCCATCAATCCTTGGAGCCGGTCACTCGAACGAGCGGTGTTGTGTGGCGGACGGCGGTTTTCGAATATGAGTTCGATAGTCTGGCGTGACGCGACCACGCGGTGATCGAGCAGTGATCAAGCGGTGATCGAGGACCAGAAGGGGGTGCCAGGACATATGGTGCGGCGCATCGATGTGACCGGGACCGGCGGCGTACGCCTAGCGGCCTGGGAGTTCGCCGACTCGCCCAAGGGGCGCGCGGAGGGCGAGCGCGCCCCCGGGGTCTTATTGCTCCACGGCCTGATGGGCCGGGCCGCGCACTGGGCCTCGACCGCCCGCTGGCTCGCGGAGCGGCACCGGGCCGTCGGCCTCGACCAGCGCGGGCACGGCCGCAGCGACAAGCCGGCCGAAGGCCCGTACACCCGTGATGCGTACGTCGCCGACGCCGAGGCCGCGATCGAACAGCTCGGCCTCGCCCCCGTCACCGTCGTCGGACATTCGATGGGGGCGCTGACGGCCTGGCAGCTCGCCGCGAAGCGCCCCGATCTCGTCCGGGCCCTGGTCATCTGCGACATGCGGGCCTCCGCGCTCGGCGCGGCCTCGCAGCGCGAGTGGGAGGACTGGTTCAAGTCCTGGCCGGTGCCGTTCGCGACGCTCTCCGACGTACGGAAGTGGTTCGGCGAGGACGACCCCTGGGTGGAGCGGCCCAACCCGGCCCGCGGCGAGTTCTTCGCCGAGGTGATGGCCGAGCGGGCCGACGGCTGGCGCCCCGTCTTCTCCCGCCGCCAGATGCTCCAGTCCCGCGCGACCTGGGTGTTCGACGCGCACTGGGAGGAGCTGGCGCAGGTCTGCTGCCCGACCCTGGTGCTCCGCGGGCTCGACGGCGAGCTGGGCCGGGCGGAGGCCCAGGAGATGGTCCGCGTACTGCCGCGCGGGCAGTACGCGGAAGTGGCCGACGCCGGCCATCTCGTCCACTACGACCAGCCCGAGGGCTGGCGCGCGGCGGTCGAACCCTTCCTGGAGCAGTTCGCCGAGGACCCCCGGGGCGAGCGCGAGCCCGTCCCGTCGTAACGCGGTGAGGCGGTAACGCGCCGACGCACCGACGCAGCAACACAGTCAGGCAGCAACGCAGTCACACGGACAGGTCCTGCGGCGGACGCGCTCAGCCCTTGCTGACCGCCGCCAGGATCTCCGGGAGCCGGTTCGCCGTGCGGGGAGCGGCGAACCGCAGCCCCACCCAGGAGATCAGCGCCCCGTACACACCCCCCACGGGCAGCAGCAGCCACAGCCACTGCTCCAGATCGGCGACATGGAGCCAGATCGTCACCGCGATCACGGGCGCGCAGAGCAGCCCCGCCGAGACCATGCCGCCGAAGATCGAGATCCAGGCGAGCCCGGCCTGCCCCGGTGCCACGTTCTTGAACGCCCCGTCCTGCGGGATCGAGTACGGGAAGTTCGCCGAGGCCACCGCGCCCGTCGCCAGCATCCCGCCCAGCAGGGCGAACGACAGCCCCATGACCTCCGCCAGGTCATCCCAGCCGCCGAGCACCGCGGCCGTCACCACCGTCACCACGATCGTGTAGGGCAGCGTGATCAGGAGCAACGCGAGTGCCCGCGCCCGCAGTTCCAGATAGGCGTCCCGGGTGGACGAGATCGTCAGCGCCACCATCCAGAACGCCGAGGTGTCCTGCCCGAACTGGTTGTACATCTGGATGCCGAGCATCCAGGCGGCGAAGCAGGCGAAGTACATCGAGCCGGTGCCCTGGAGCGCGTTGAGCACCGGCACGATCAGCCCGATCGCCAGCGCCGTGACCCAGGCGGCCTTGGTCTTCGGATCGCGTGCGATGTAGCGCAGACTGCGCTCCATCACCGGCCCCGTGCGCCCCTGGGGCAGCAGCGCGGAGAGCCGGGAGCCGCCCTTGCCCGCTTTCTCGCGGGCCGGCCCGGCGGCGGCCAGGGTCGAACCGTCCGGGGCCGTCATCAGCTTCACCAGGCTGCGCTGCCACAGCCACAGCAGCGCGAACAGCGCCGCGACGGACAGCAGCAGCTGTGCGAAGGCCTGTCCGTACGAGCCCCGCGACGCCGAGTCCACCGCCCCGACCGCCGAGGCGGGCGGCAGCCAGCGCACCACGTCCACGACCGGGTCGAGCGCGGCCAGGCCACCCGCCTGCCCGATCCGCTGCGCACCGAAGTTGACGACCTGGAAGCCCACCGCGATCACCAGCCCGCTGAGCACCGCGAGATCGCGGCCCTTGCGGGACGTCAGCAGCCGGGTGTTGGCCGTGGCCACGGCGCGGGCCAGCGCCACGCACAGCAGCAGCATGAGCGGCGCGGCCACCACGGCGAACGCCGCCCCGGCCGCCCCGTGCGCCACCGCGAACGCCGATCCGGCCGCCAGGCAGAACGTGAACAGCGGCCCGATCCCGACCAGCGAGGCCGTCAGCAGCGCGGCCACCAGCGGGCGCGGCCGCAGCGGCAGCATCACCAGCCGGCTCGGGTCAAGGGTCTCGTCGCCGCTGGGGAAGAACAGCGGCATCACGGCCCAGCCGACCGCCAGTACCCCCGCCAGCAGCACGACGAGGGAGTCCGTGTGGGCGTGCCCGCGCAGTGCGATCAGCCCGAGCAGCTGGCCCGCCGCGATCAGCAGGGTGAAGACGACGGAGGTGATGTACGCGGCCCGCCGCCCTGCCGACTGCCGCAGCCCGTTGCGCAGCAGGGTCAGCTTCAGCCGTACGAAGACGCCGACGAGCCCCTCGCCGCTGCCGGCCGGTCCGGGGGCGGCCCCCACGGGGGCGTCGAGCACGCTCATCGCTTGCCGCCCAGCCAGTCCAGGGAGTCGCCGGTGGCGCGGGAGCCCGCGCCGACGAGTTCGAGGAAGGCGTTCTGCAGCGACGACGCCTCGCCGCGTACCTGCTCCAGGGTGCCCTGGGCCCGGATCGCGCCGGCCGCCATCACGGCCACCCAGTCGCAGAGGGACTCGACGAGCTCCATCACATGGCTGGAGAAGACGACCGTCGCCCCCGAGCGGGTGTACCGCTCAAGGACCTCGCGGATGGTCTGCGCCGAAACCGGGTCGACGCCCTCGAACGGCTCGTCCAGGAAAAGCACTTCGGGGTTGTGCAGCAGCGCTGCCGCGAGCCCGATCTTCTTCCGCATGCCGGTCGAGTAGTCGACGACCAGTTTGTGCTGGGCGCCCGCCAGGTCGAGCACATCGAGGAGCTGGGTGGCCCGTTTGTCGACCTCGGCCCCCGGCAGCCCCCGCAATCTGCCGGTGTACGCGAGCAGTTCGCGGCCCGAGAGGCGCTCGAAGAGTCGCAGCCCCTCCGGGAGCACGCCGATCCGGCTCTTCACCTCGACCGGGTCGCGCCACACGTCGTGGCCGGCCACCTCGACGGTGCCGTGGTCGGGGCGGAGCAGCCCGGTGACCATCGACAATGTGGTGGTCTTGCCCGCGCCGTTGGGCCCGACCAGACCGATGAACTTGCCCGCGGGCAGCTCCAGATCGATCCCGGCCACCGCGGTCTGTTCCCCGAACCGCTTCCACAGCCCCTGTACGCGAACGGCGGGCGGCGGCGTGGCCGGTCCGCCCGCCTCACCCGACCCCGTCGCTCTGTCGGTCTCTGCCCGGTCCTGCATGATGCACTGCCTTTCGGTGACCCCGTTTCCGGGGACCACCCTACGAAAGGGCGCTCTGCTGACGGCGGGTCCGCGCGTCGGCCGCTTCCCTGGCGCAGGCATAGGCGAGCGGGCCGATGAGTTCCTCCGCGTCCGGCAGCCAGCGGTTGGCGGGGGTGGGGCGGCGGGCCCACTGCACCGCCCCGCGTCCGCCGACCCGGGTCGGCGGACCCGTCACGTAGTGCCCGTCGCCGCGGCCGACCAGATCGATGGCGGCGGCCCGCCAGCCCAACTCCCGTACCAGCCTGTCCGACTTGGCCGCCGCGCCCGGCAGCACGAAGAAGAGCATCCGGCGGTCGGGGCTGCAGGTGACGGGGCCCAGCGGCAGGCCCATCCGCTCCAGCCGGGCGAGCGCCAGGAAGCCGGCGGACTCCGGTACGTCGATCGCGTCGAAGCTGCGGCCGGTGGGCAGCAGGATCGACGCCTTCGGGTGCCTGGACCACATCCGGCGGGCCGCGGCACCGCTTCCGGTCGCCCGGCCCGCCCAGTCGGGGCCGGTGGGGTGGGCGCCGGGCGCGGTGCAGCCGGGGTCGCCGCAGGAGCACCGCTCGGTTCCCTCCGCCGCCTCCAGCCAGGTGCCCGGGCACACGTCCCAGTGCCGCTCCTCCGCGTACCGCACCGCTGCGTCGAGCAGTTGCTCGCCCCGCTGCCGGGGGACCTGCGTGGCTTCCACGACTCCGACGGGCTCTTCGACTCCGATGGGCTCTTCCACGCAGAGCACAACTACGGCCAATGCCCGGGGTTACGGGCGCGGCGGGTGCGGTCAGGGCGTATCGATCCGGCATACGGGGCGCATGGATGCATGGGCGGGGGCGCGCGTGAGGCGGTGCCCGGCCTGGCGGGTAACCACATACGGGCAACCGCCGGGCAGCCGGTGTGCGGGTCCGGAACGGTCGGCCTCTGTCATATGCCGACATGAATGACAAGGAACACGACGCACGTGACGAACACGATGAATCTGTGCATTTTCCGCGTATTCGCCGGGCAGTGATCGGCTCAATGATCACTGCGGCCTCAGGGGGAAACATGGCAGCCAGGCCTCTCGTCGCCCGTCAGCCGAACGAACGGCTCCAGGCGCTCATTCAGGAAGCCGGATGTTCCAACGCCGGCCTCGCCCGCCGCGTCAACATGGTCGGCGCGGAGCGCGGGCTCGATCTGCGTTACGACAAGACGTCCGTGGCCCGTTGGCTGCGCGGACAGCAACCACGCGGCAGGGCCCCGGGAATCATCGCCGAGGCGCTCGGCCGCAAGCTCGGCCGTACGGTCACGATCGACGAGATCGGCATGGCCAACGGCAAGAATCTGGCCTCCGGCGTCGGCCTCCAGTTCGCCCCGACCGTGATCGGCGCGATCGAGCAGGTCTGCGAGCTGTGGCGCAGCGATGTCGGCCGCCGCGACTTCCTTTCCGGTTCGGCGGTCGCCTCCTCCGCGCTCGTCGAACCCAGCCGCGACTGGCTGATCACCGGCGCCGACCCGCAGGTGGCACGGGCCGCCGGTGCCCGGGTCGGGATGTCGGACGTGGCGGCGGTGCGGGCGATGACGGCCGCGCTGGTCGACCTCGACCACCGGTTCGGCAGCGGACATGTGCGGCCGGTCCTGGTGCACTACCTGAACAGTGTGGTCTCCGGGCTGCTCTCCGGGGCGTACCGCGAATCGGTCGGCCGGCAGCTGTTCGCGGCGGTCGCCCGGCTCACCGAACTCGCCGGGTACATGGCGGTCGACACCGGCCAGCCGGGGCTCGCCCAGCGCTACTACATCCAGGCGCTGCGCCTGGCCCAGGCGGCGGGTGACCGGGCGTACGGCGGTTATGTACTGGCCGCTTCGATGAGCCATCTCGCCGCGCAGCTCGGCAATCCCCGGGAGATCGCCCAGCTGGCCCGCGCCGCGCAGGAGGGCGCGCGCGGGCGCGTGACCCCGAGGGCGGAGGCGATGTTCTACGCGGCGGAGGCACGCGGACACGCCCTGCTCGGAGACGCCCGCACCTGCCAGACGGTGACCGGCCGCGCGCTGACGGCCATGGAGCAGGCCGAACCGGGCACGGGCGACGACCCGGACTGGATCGCCCACTTCGACCACGCCTATCTCGCGGACGAGCTGGCGCACTGCCACCGCGACCTCGGCCAGGCGGAGGCCGCCGCGCGCCGGGCGAAGGAGTCCCTGGACGGCCACCCGGAGTCCCGGACCCGCCGCCGCGGCATCGGCCTGGTGCTCCTGGCCACGGCCCAGGTCCAGATGCGCGAGGTGGAGCGGGCCTGCCACACGGGCACGCGGGCGATGGAGCTGCTGGGGTCGGTGCGCTCCAGCCGGGGAGCGGAGTATCTGGACGATCTGCAGCAGCGGCTGATCCCGTACGGGGACGAGTCGGCGGTGCGCGAGTTCGGTGCCCGGCTGGAGCTCCAGGCGGCCTGACCGGGGCACGCGTCCGGACCGCCCCTTAACTGCGTCGTGAGGGCGCTGAGTGTTACAGCGCTTGTGAAGGGCTGGTGAGTGACAACACACGCTTGGCGAACGGCGGCAGCCACCCGATAGCGTGAGCCGACGATTCCGTAGGTTTACACGTAGGAGTCCCGGTGACGCAGAGCGGACAGGGTGACGAGCAGCAGCTCCCTGCTGTACGGCCCGCGCACGAAGGTGTCGTGCTGCCCGCGGGTGGCGGTGAGCCCTGGATACCAGGAGGGCCCGCGGATCAGGCCGCCCCGGCGGGCGGCCAGCCGTGGGGACAGCCCTGGGGGCCGCAGGCGGCGCACCAGGACGCCTCGTACCAGCCGCAGCCCCAACCCCAGGCGCACGCCCAGGGGCAGGGCCCGTACGGGCAGGGACAGTACGGCCAGGCGCAGCCGGGGCAGGGGTACGGGCAGCCGCCCGCCCCGCAGCACGCACAGATGCCGCAGGCCCAGCCGCTGCCGCCCGTACAGCCTCAGCAGCAGCACCAGCAGCAGTCGTTCGCGCAGCCGTTGCCGCCCGAGGCCGTGCCCGGGATGAGCATGGGCGGGGACACGGAGGCCACGCAGTACATCGCGCCGGTGCCCGGCGGGCCCGCGCCGGGCGGGCTGCCGCCGGAGGCGCCCGCGCAGTCGACCCAGTTCCTCGGCCACGCGGGGCAGTCGCAGCAGCAGCCGCAGGCGTACCAGCAGCAGCCCGGCAACGGCGGGGACGCCGAGGCGACCCAGTACATCCCGCCGGTCCCCGGCGGCGCCCCGTACGGCATCAGGCCCGGAACCCCGGGCGACCGGCAGCCGCCCGCCGAGTTCGACAACCTGTTCCGCAGCGACGAGCCGGCGGGCGCCACCCAGCAGATGCCCCGGCTCGACCCCGGGCAGCAGTACCAGGGCGCCCAGCAGCCCCCGCAGCACCAGCAGCAGCCGCCGCGGTCCCAGCAGCCCCAGTACCAGCGCGTGGACGAGGAGCCGCAGGGGCCGCGCAGGAAGCGGGCCCACGTCACGCTCATCGCGGCGGTCGTGGCCGGCTGCGCCGTCGTCGGTCTCGGCGCGGGCGCGCTGATGAGCGGCGGCGACGACAAGGGCAAGGACGACAAGCAGCCGGTCGCCGCGGCGAGTTCACCCGCCGAGGAGCCCGCCACGAAGGCCGCGGTCGATCCGGCGAAGCCGCAGGCCGAGGCGCTCGACAAGCTGCTGGCGGACAGCAACAACAGCCGTGCCGCGGTCATCGGGGCCGTCGAGAAGACGAAGAACTGCAAGGATCTGGACCAGGCCGTGACCGATCTGAAGGGCGCCGCCCAGCAGCGCCGCGATCTGGTCACCCGGCTCCAGGGGCTGTCCGTCGACAAGCTGCCGAACCACGCCCAGTTGACCGCCTCCCTCACCAAGGCCTGGCGGGCCTCCGCCGCCGCCGACGAGCACTATGCCGCGTGGGCCGAGCAGGCCAAGCACGGCAAGAAGGTGTGCAAGCACGGGAAGGCGCGTACGACCTCCGAGACGCAGCAGGCCACCGTGCAGAGCGGCGAGGCGAGCAAGGCGAAGCAGCAGGCGTCCGGGCTGTGGAACTCGATCGCGTCGAAGTACGGGCTGACCCGTCGGGCCGCGACGGAGCTGTGACGGCCGGGCGGAGCGGGGCGCGGGGGTCCGGAGCGGGCCCGTCGCCCCGCCCCGCGAACGCGGGCGGGCGCGGAGGTCAGCCCTTCGCGCTGGCGTCCGACAACGTCTTCGTGACGTCCATGAATCCCTTCCTGTCCGCGACGAGCCGGCCGTCGCGCACCACCTGAAACGTCACCCTGGTGTTGACGATCCGCGGATACGCGGACGAGCCCAGCACATCATCGAAGCTCCAGCGCAGCACCGGGGTGAGGCCGCCGGTCTCCGCCGGGGTGCCCTGGTTGAGGGCGGCGGTGAGCTTCCAGGAGCTGACCTGGGGGGAGTCGATCGCCCTCACGATCTCCTTCAGCACCGTGTACGCGATCCAGGTGGTCTGCACGCCCGTGTCGTCCGGGTCGATCCGGTTGTCGCCGAAGGCGTGCTTGCGGATCACCTGCCGCATCCCGTCCCAGCGGGCGTCGCCCGCGTCCGGGTACCAGCCGGTGATGTAGGCCCCCTCGAACGGGCTGTTGCGGCCGCCGGTGCTGTCGATCAGCGGCTGGTCGACGCTGCCGAGCACGGAGGAGATCCGCACGTTCCCGTACGACGGCTCCAGCCGCCGGAAGGAGTCGAAGAAGGTCTCCGTACGCTTCCCGAGCACGGCCGTCACACAGCCGTCGGCCGCCCCCGCCGCCTGGAGGGCCGGCCCGGCGGCCTCGTCGTACGAAGTGGCCGACTCCGACGCCCGGATGTCGGCGGGCGCGGGCCGGCCCGCCTCGGTGAGGCCGGTCCTGAGGAGCCAGGCCTGGTCGTCGCCGATCAGGGTGTCGGGCCGGACCACGGACACCCGCTCGCAACTGCGGGCCAGCTGCCGGGCGTTGCCCGCGAGCAGGGCCGGCTGGCCGCCGTTGACCGGGTAGGAGTTGTAGCTGGTGAACTCCTCGTCGGAAGCGCCGTAGCCGCCGATGTAGGGGATTCCGGCGGCCTCCAGCGGCGGCATGAACGCCGTCCCGTGCCGGCTGTACGAGCCGACGACCGCCACCGCCTTCTCCTTGACGGCGAGCCGGGCGCAGTTCGCCGCGCCGATCGAGGTGTCCTGCTCGTCACAGGTGACGACGCGCAGCTTGTGACCGCTCAGCCCGCCGTTGTCGTTGGTCCAGCGGGCGTAGGTGCGGGCCATGGCGGTCATGCCCGCCATGTTCGCCACGTCCGGCCCCGCGACGCCGCTGGGGGCCCAGGTCATGACGGTGACGGGCTCCCTGGAGCCCCCCGTGGCCCCAGGGAGTGCGCCGCAGCCGGTGACCAGCAACGCCCCGGCCGCCGCCGTACTCGCGAGGAACCTGTAGGGGCGGGGGGAGGTGGGGCGGAGCCGTCCGGTCATGGACAGGAACATTTCCGCCCGTGGGGTAACGCCGCAGTGTGCCCCGCTCAACGCTCGGTGACATCCGGGTGAATTGCAGGGGCCGGTGCGTGGGGCGGAAAAGGGAACGTACGATCGATGACCGTGCAGCAAGGTTCGGAGAACTCTTCCCGTCGCGGCCGTCGCTCCTCCACCATGGGCGGCATGCCGCTGAATGACATGCCTTGGTGGCGCTGGCGCAGCAACGTGCGCTCGGCGCTGCACATGCTCTCCGACCCGGTCTTCCACCACGAGTGCTGGCTGGCCGGCCGGGAGGGGTACGGCGACGTCACCGACGCCGTGTACCGCCTGGTCGAGGACACCTGGCTGGACAACTGGTCCGCCGAGAAGTACATCGGGACGATCTTCCGCGGCGCCGACGAGGCCGCCCTCGTCGACGTCGCCGTGCTCCGGGTGCTGCGCATCATGCACCAGGTCGGCGCGGACGCCCCCGTGTCGGCGTATCTGGAGCACCACGGCTGGCAGGAGGCCGTACGGGCCGCCCGCGAGGCCCATGTGCTGCTCGCCGGCAACGACGGCGAGGACCCCGACACGCCGCCGCGCTCCCTCGACGTGCTCCGCATCATGACCAGATCGGCCTGATTCCGGGCCGGTGTGGCACGCTACGGGGATGACCGCGCCGCAGCCCGCCGAGACCGCCCCCGAGCAGTACGTCCTCACACTTTCCTGCCCCGACAAAAAGGGCATCGTGCACGCCGTGTCGAGCTATCTCTTCATGACCGGCTGCAACATCGAGGACAGTCAGCAGTTCGGCGACCACGACACGGGCCTGTTCTTCATGCGCGTCCACTTCTCGGCGGACGCCCCGGTGACCGTGGAGAAGCTGCGGGCGAGCTTCGCCGCGATCGGCGACTCCTTCCGGATGGACTGGCAGATCCACCGCTCCGCGGAGCGGATGCGGGTCGTGCTGATGGTCAGCAGGTTCGGGCACTGCCTCAACGACCTGCTGTTCCGTTCCCGGATCGGGGCGCTGCCGGTCGAGATCGCCGCCGTCGTCTCCAACCACACGGACTTCGCCGAGCTCGTCGCCTCGTACAACGTTCCCTTCCGGCACATCCCGGTGACCAAGGAGACCAAGGCCGCCGCCGAGGCGCAGCTGCTGGAGCTGGTCCGCGAGGAGAACGTCGAGCTGGTCGTCCTCGCCCGCTACATGCAGGTCCTCTCGGACGACCTCTGCAAGCAGCTGAGCGGCCGGATCATCAACATCCACCACTCCTTCCTGCCGAGCTTCAAGGGCGCGAAGCCGTACCACCAGGCGCACGCCCGTGGTGTGAAGCTGATCGGTGCGACGGCGCACTACGTGACCGCGGACCTGGACGAGGGGCCGATCATCGAGCAGGAGGTCGAGCGGGTGGGCCACGGCGTCACGCCGGACCAGCTGGTCGCCATCGGGCGCGATGTGGAGTGCCAGGCGCTGGCGCGGGCCGTGAAGTGGCACGCGGAGCACCGCATCCTGCTCAACGGCCGCCGCACGGTGGTCTTCGCGTAGGGACCCGCGGCGGGAGGCGCTACAGGCGGCTGAGCGAGGCCGCGGCGAAGAGTACGTCGCGGATCGCCTCGCGGTCCCCTTCCTGACCGGCCGCCGCCTCCACCGGTGGCACGTGCCCGGCCACCAGCTGGCAGAACTCCACGCCGTCCAGAGCGACCTGCGCCACGGCGTGGGCGGGGGAGCCGAGCGCGGCCGGGGAGTCCAGCGGGATGTACCAGTCGCCGCCGCCCGAGCCCTCGACCTCCAGATGCAGCGATCGGCCCGGTGAACCGGCCGTCACCAGATGGCGGGCGGGCCCGGCCAGCCCGGTCCTGCGGCGCTCGGCGAGGGCGGCGGGCAGCAGCCGGGTCGCCAGGTCGATCATCCGGTTGAGATGGGCGGCGGACGGCGCCTCGTACGGGTAGTCCACCGCTGCCGCGATGTCGCCGCCGTGCACCCAGCATTCGAAGGCCCGGTCCAGCAGGGCGTCGTGCAGCGGCAGGGCGAAGTCCCCGTACGAGACGGAGAGTTCGCAGACCCCGCGGCCGACGAAGGACACCGTACGGATGAGGGTGTGGCTCTGCTCGCGCCATGGCTCGCGGACCGCGCGGGTGGGCGGCCGCCGGGCCGCGGACCAGTACTTCTCGGTGCGCGCGGTGGGCGAGAGCGGCCAGTCGGCGCCCCGGCCGAGGGTTCCGTCGCCGAGCGGCACTTCGAGGTCGAGGGCGGTACCGATCAGTCCGTCGACGGTCATGAGATGGCCGATGACGCCCGCGACCGTGGTCTTGCGGTTGACCTCCTGCTCGCTCTCGAACCACTTCAGACGCACCGGGGCGTGCCACTCCGAGCTGCCGATGTCGCGGAGCAGCGCGTCGAGCCGCGCGGTCTCCGCGTCGTACGGGGAGGCCCAGTCCGGCACCGGGATATCGGCCGGGCGGCGGCTCAGGCAGGCGTCGATCACCCGGGTGCGGAGCGTCGGGTCGAGGTCCAGGCTGCGGTCGGTGTGCAGCAGCCCGACCGCGTCGCGCAGCCGCAGGGCCTCGTCCGCGCAGGCGGCGCACTCGGTCAGATGCGCCTCGACGGCCTCGGTCTCCTCCGCCGAGCAGGCCGCCAACGCCCATGCGCCGAGGAGCGCCTTGAGGACGCGGTGCGCCATCACCGGCGGGTCCGAGGGGGCCGATGGGTCCGGTGGTGCCACGGCGGTTTCCGGTTCCGGTGTTGTCGGCGGGGTCGCGGGGACGGGTGGTGGCAGGGGCACGGAGGAGAGGTCGAAGTCGTCCGCGGCGGCCCGGGGGCCGGGTATGCGCCGTGCGCCCCGCACCTCGTCGTCGCGTCCGCCGTCCTCGCGCCCGTTCGTGTCGTCGTCGCCGGTCACAGGGGCCGTCCGTATCCGGGCGGCGACGTCCCTTCGAGCGGACGGGTGTGTGCGGTGGAGAGCAGTTGCAGCCCGAGCCGGAGCCGGCGGCGGGCCTCGTCCTCGGTGAGCCCGAGGTCGGCCGCGGTCTGCCGGTAGTCCCGGCGCTGGATGTACGCGAGTTCCAGGGCGGCCCGCAGCGGGGAGGGCATGGACGCGACGATGTAGTCGGCCCGTGCCGCGGCCGTGGCCCGGTGCACCCGCTCCTCCAGCCCGATGCCGTCGTCGTCCGGGCCGTCGCGGAGGCTGTCCTCCTCGCGCAGCCGCCGCACGGACTGGCGGTGCGTGAGCCGGGCCACCCAGGAACGCATCGAGCCCTGCTTGGGGTCGTACGCGTCCGGGTTCTCCCAGACGTAGCCGAAGACCTCGCGGGTCACCAGGTCGGCGGCGGTCTCGTCGTCGAGCATCCGGTGGGCCTGGCTGTGCACGAGCGAGGCGAACCGGTCGTAGAGCTCGCCGAGCGCCGCCGCCTCACCGCGAGCCAGCCGCTGCTGCATCTTGCGGTCCCAGCGGGGTGGTGCGTTCTTAGCCATGCGACCCCCAGCCCTGTTCCCCTCGTCACATCGAATGTAGTCGGCGGCGCCGACCATGCACGTCCCTTTACGGCAAGTACGCCCCTGAAGAGGCCTGGGATGGTAGGGAATGCCTCATCCGGCGCCGACCGAATTGGACCTGAAGTGTTCATTTCTGCCCGAATCCGGCGTGTCCTGTCAGGCCGCTCGGTGTTTCATAGGGGTGCGGCTGGGGCAGCCGCGAGAAGGAACGGAAACTTCCGGATCGTCGGAATCCCCGGAACGAGAGGCCCAGTCGCGTGAGCAAGCCTTGCCCTCCTGGAAACCACCCTCCGGCTGCATCCACCCACGCCCCCTGGCTCGCCCAGGAACGTTCCCGGAAGACACTCGAAGTGGCCGAGACCGTGCAGGGGGAGTGGACCGTGCTGCACATACGCGGCGAACTGGATCTGGTGACGTCGCCCGTGGTGCGCCAGTCCGTCCATGACGCGGTCGCCGTCGGCCGCCACGATGTGGTGCTCGACCTCTCCGAGGTCCTGTTCTGCGACTCCAGCGGCGTCGGTGTGCTGATCGCCGCCCGCCGTCTGATGCGTTCCTGCGGGGGCCGGCTGCGGCTGATCCTGCCGGCCCGGGGCGCGGAGGAGGGCTCCCACGTCAACCGGGTGCTCGCCGCCCTCGGTGTGCGCCGGCTCTTCGAGGTCTACCCCGACTGGGACGCGGCCGTCGACGAGCGGTCCCGGCCGCTCTCCGCGTGAGGCCGTGTCCGGGCGCGATGACGGGGTCGTAACACCGGTGGAGCGCGTAAGTGACACGTGATGCCTCCCGGCGTCGTACGCTCCCCGCATGGACAGCGCAGAATATGAGCGCAAGATCGCCTTCCGCTTCGCCGCCTTCGACCAGGACGGCAACGGATACATCGATCGCGCGGATTTCGATGCCGCCGCGGCCCGTCTGCTCGCCGAATTCGGCACGACGGCGCGCTGCGACAAGGGCCAGGCTCTCTACGCCGGGGCCGAGGCGTTCTGGCAGGGCATGGCGGGCATCGCCGATGTCGACGGGGACCAGCGCGTCACCCGTGAGGAGTTCGTGGGCGGGGCCGTGAAACGGCTGCGCGACAACCCGGAGCGCTTCGCGGAGATCGCCCGCCCCTTCCTGCGCGCGGCGATCGCCGTGGCGGACGGGGACGGCCTGGGGGGCGCGTCCGTACCCGCCGTGGAGCGGGCGCTCCGGGTGCTGGGCGCGGACGCCGGGACGGCCGGGCTCGCGGCGCGGAGCCTGGACGCGGACCGGGACGGCAGGATCACGGAGGACGGGGCGGTGTCGGCGTTCGCCGACTACTTCACGGTGATCGCCCCGGACGCGTAGGACCACCGGGGTGCGGCGGCGTGCCCCGAGGCCCGCCCCCGCACCCCCGCACCGCCGCACCCCCGTCCCCCGTCAGGCGAACTGCTCCCGCAACCGGTACTTCAGCACCTTCCGCAAGGCGTCGTTGCGCGGCAGTGCCGCCACCACCTCCAGCCGCTCCGGCAGCTTGTGCACGGAGAGCCCCTCGGTCCGCAGGAACCCCGTGACCTCCGCCAGGGTCAGCGGCGCGGCGCCCGCCGGCTGCTCCACGACCGCGCAGACGAGCTCGCCCCGTTCGGCGTCCGGAAGCCCGATCACCGCCGCGTCCCCGACGCCCGGGTGCTGGTGCAGCAGGTCCTCTATCTCCTTGGCGGAGATGTTCTCGCCCTTGCGGATGATGATGTCCTTCAGCCGCCCGGTGAGCACCAGATGCCCGCTCTCCCTGACGTGGCCGACATCGCCGGTGATCAGGAAGCCCTCGGCGTCGAACACCGCCGCGGACGCCGCCGGGTCCAGATAGCCCTTGCAGACGGCCTCCCCGCGCAGCCGCACCTCGCCGTCCGTGCCGTGCGGCAGGGGCTTGCCGTCCTCGTCGGTGATCCGGATCTCCATGCCCCCGGGCGGCCGCCCCTCCGTACCGGCGAGGTGTTCCGCCGTGTCGTCGGGGGCGCCCATCGTGATCATGGGGACCTCGGTCATGCCGTACCCGTGGGTGAGCTGGACGCCCATCTCCCGTACCGCCGCGTGGTAGATCTCCGGTGGCTTCGGGGCCCCGCCGCCGGCCAGCAGCCGCAGGGTGGGGATCAGTTTCCGGCCCGGGTCCTTGCGCTGTTCGGCCAGGAACATCGAGTAGAACGCGGTGGACCCGCCCGCCACCGTCACCCCGTGGCGCCGGTACTCCGCCAGCGCGTCCGGCATCGCGAAGTGTTCGAACAGCACCGCCGGGAACCCGTACAGCAGCAGCATCACCGCGTAGTCCGGCCCGCCGACATGGGCGAACGGGAAGGCCACCGAGCCGATGTCGGCCGCCGACAGCCGCAGCGCGTGGGCCAGGCAGGAGCCGCCCGCGATCAGGCTGCGGTCGGTGTGCAGCACCCCCTTCGGGTCGGAGGTGGTGCCCGAGGTCCAGTAGATCCAGCGCACCGCCGTGCCGTCGCCGGGCGGCGGCGGGAGCACCGACGGATCGCCGTCCGGCAGCGACGCGTACGCCTCGAACACCACCGGCGGCCGGTCCGTCGCCAGCCGGCCGGCCATCGCCGTGTGGTCGAAGCCCCGCCAGGTGCCCGGCACCGCGAAGAACTCCGCCTTCGATTCGCGCAGCGCGAACCCCACCTCGCGGTCCCGGTAGAACGGGATGACGGGCGACTGCACGGCCCCGATCCGGGTCAGCGCGAACGACAGCAGCACCGTCTCGATCCGGGTCGGCAGCTGCCAGGCGACGACGCCGCCGGGGCGCACGCCCATCTCCCACAGCCCGGCCGCGACCCGCTCGCCGCGGTCGCGCAGCTCGCCGAAGGTCAGCGTGCGGTCGTCCTGGATCAGGAACGGGCGGTCCGGGGTCAGACCGGCCCGGCGTTCGACGAGTTCCCAGAAGGTGCCCGATGCACCCAGGGCGTGTGCGGTCTCGGTCACGGCGAACCCCTCACAGCTGACGGACAGTCAGATAGTGCGGAGAGCGTAGAGCGCTGCGCCTTGTCGGTCCAGGGGTGCGGGGCTAGCCTGTGGGCGACGTCAATCTGACGGGTCATCAGAAAAGCGTGCGTCGAAGGGGACACCATGACGGAACTGCCTCGGATCGTCAGCGTCGACGACCATGTGATCGAGCCGCCGCACCTCTTCTCGACCTGGCTGCCCGCCAAGTACCGCGAGCGCGGCCCGCAGCCGCTCACCGCGGGCATCGGCGAGCTGGCGTACACGGGCGGCAAGTACGTCATCACGATGGACCCGGACGGCCCGCCCACCGACTGGTGGATCTACGAGGACCTGAAGTTCCCGTACAAGCGCAACATCGCCGCCGTCGGCTTCGACCGCGACGACATGACGCTGGAGGGGATCACCCGGGCGGAGATGCGGCCCGGCTGCTGGGACCCGGCCGAGCGGCTGAAGGACATGGACCTCAACCACGTGGAGGCGAGCCTCTGCTTCCCCACCTTCCCGCGCTTCTGCGGCCAGACCTTCGCAGAGGCGCAGGACAAGGAAGTGGCGCTCGCCTGCGTGCGCGCCTACAACGACTGGATGGTGGAGGAGTGGTGCGGCGACAGCGGCGGCCGGCTCATCCCGCTCTGCATCATCCCGCTCTGGGACATCGACCTGGCGGTCGCGGAGATCCGGCGGAACGCGGCGCGCGGGGTGCGCGCGGTGACCTTCTCCGAGATCCCCACCCACCTCGGACTGCCGTCGATCCACACCGGCTACTGGGACCCGTTCTTCGCGGCCTGCCAGGAGACCGGCACGGTCGTCAACATGCACATCGGGTCCAGCTCGCAGATGCCCGCCGCCTCGCCGGACGCCCCGCCCGCCGTACAGGCCAGCCTCTCCTTCAACAATGCCATGGCCTCGATGATGGACTTCCTGTTCAGCGGGGTGCTGGTGAAGTTCCCCCGGCTGAAACTCGCCTACAGCGAGGGCCAGATGGGCTGGATCCCGTACGCCCTGGAGCGCGCCGACGACGTCTGGGAGGAGCACCGGGCCTGGGGCGGGGTGCGCGATCTGATCCCCGAGCCGCCGTCCACGTACTACTACCGGCAGATCTTCTGCTGCTTCTTCCGCGACAAGCACGGCGTCGCCTCGCTCGACGTCGTCGGCCGGGACAACGCCACCTTCGAGACCGACTACCCGCACGTCGACTCGACCTTCCCGCACACCAAGGAGGTCGCCCTCGACCACGTCAAGGGCCTGGACGACGAGACCGTCTACAAACTGATGCGCGGAAATGCCATCCGGATGCTCGATCTGGACCTCGACAAGTAGGCGCGCGATGGACCTCGCGTACACGGAGGAGGAGCAGGAGTTCAGGGCGCGGCTGCGCGAGTGGCTGGCCGCCGTGCTCCCCGGACTGCCCGCGAAGCCCGGCCCCGACGACTGGCCGGGCCGCCGCGCGTACGACACGGCCTGGCAGCGGATGCTGTACGACGCGGGCTACGCGGGTCTGCACTGGCCCGTCGACGCGGGCGGCCGGGGCGCGACCCCGACCCAGCACCTGATCTTCCTGGAGGAGACGGAGAAGGCCGGGGCCCCGTACGTCGGCGCGAACTTCGTCGGGCTGCTGCACGCCGGCCCGACGATCGCGGCCGAGGGCACGGCCGGGCAGCGGGCCCGCTGGCTGCCGCCGGTGCTGCGCGGCGACGAGATCTGGTGCCAGGGGTTCAGCGAGCCCGGCGCCGGCTCGGACCTGGCCGCGCTGCGGACCAGGGCGGTGCGCGACGGCGACCACTACGTGGTGAGCGGCAGCAAGATCTGGACCTCGCACGCGGAGGTCGCCGACTGGTGCGAGCTGCTGGTGCGGACGGACCCGGCGGCGCCGAAGCACCGCGGGATCAGCTGGCTCGCGATGGAGATGGACGCCCCCGGCGTCACCGTCCGGCCGCTGCGCACCCTCGCCGGGTCCACCGAGTTCGCCGAGATGTTCCTCGACGAGGTGCGGGTGCCGGTCTCCCACCGGGTCGGCGCCGAGAACGACGGCTGGCGGGTCACCATGGTCACCCTCTCCTTCGAGCGCGGTACGGCCTTCGTCGGCGAGGTCGTCGCCTGCCGCCGCACCCTGGACGCACTGGCGGCCGAGGCCCGGCGCGGCGGACGCTGGGACGACCCGGTCCTGCGCCGCAGGCTGGGCAGGCTGAACGCGGAATTCCGGGCGCTGTGGCGGCTCACCCAGTGGAACGTCAGCGAGGCGCAGCGGGCCGGGGGCGGCGGAGTCCCCGGAACCGGCGGCTCGGTCTTCAAGCTGCGCTACTCGCACGCCCGCCAGGAGCTGTACGAGGCGGCCGCCGAGGTGCTCGGCGCGGACAGCGCGGACCTGGACCGGGAGTGGGTCCTGGACCGGCTCTCCTCGCTCTCGTACACCATCGCCGCGGGCACCTCGCAGATCCAGCGGAACATCGTCGCCGAACGCATACTCGGCCTGCCGAAGGGGCGCTGACGCACTCATGGACTTCCAGCTCTCGGACGACCAGCGGGCCCTGCGGGCGGGGGTGCGGGAACTCCTCGCCGGGCGCTTCGGCAGGGACCGGATGCGGGCCGCGCTCGACGCCGGTACCGGCGTCGACCGGGCGCTGTGGCGGGAGCTCGGCGAGGCCGGGTTCTTCGCGCTGCGGCTGCCGGAGGCGGCGGGGGGCGTCGGTCTCGGGCTGCCCGAGGCGGTCCTGCTCTTCGAGGAGGCGGGCCGCGCGCTGCTGCCCGGGCCGCTGATCGCCAGCCATCTCGCGGCCGGTTCGGTGAAGGGCGCGGCGCAGGGCGGGACGGTGGTCGCCGTGCTCGACGCGGGGCAGCCGGTGGCCCACCTGGGGGAGGCGGACGCGCTGCTCGTGCTCGCCCCCGGAAACGCGCCGCGGGCCTCCGGCGGCACGCTGCGGGACGCCGCACCGGTACGGGACGCCGCCGGCCCCGTACGTTCGATCGACCCGTTCACGCCCCTGTGGCGGGTCACGGACCCGGTGGCGGCCGGCGAGCCGCTGCCCCGGGGCGAGCGGCTGCGCGACGAGGGCGCCCTGCTCGCCGCCGCCGAACAGCTCGGCAGCGCCGCCCGGACGACCGAGATGGCCGTTCAACACGCCGGAGAGCGCGAGCAGTTCGGATCGCCGATCGGGTCCTTCCAGGCGGTCAAACACCTGTGCGCCGGGATGCTGGTCCGCGCCGAGCTGGCCCGCTGCGCCGTGTACGCGGCGGCCGTGACCGCGGACCCGGTCGAGATCGCGGGCGCCAAGCTGCTCGCCGACGACGCGGCGGTCCGCAACGCGCGGGACTGCCTCCAGGTGCACGGTGGCATGGGCTTCACCTGGGAGGCAGACGTTCACCTGCACCTCAAACGGGCCTGGCTGCGGTCCGGGCAGTGGCTGACGGCGGCGGCGGCCGAGGAGGTGCTTGCGGGGGACCTGTGCTGAAGCCGGACGGGTTCCGTGCAGGCTTCGGGCGCCCGAAGGCCGGTGCCCGCCCGGCGCACACAGGTGACAGACAGGGGTGCGAGCCTCACGCTGCGGAGTTACGCAGTGCAGTCGGCGGGCACGGGCTCCGGTCCGCGCCCTTCACGTCTTCTGTGACGGGGTGGAGTCGGCACCGGGCTCGGGTACGCTCCGGTGGATGCGACAGGAACTGGAACCGGGCGATCCGGGTGTTGCCCGCGCGGTGACTCCGGCTCCGGAGCGGTGCCCTGCTCGCGTTCCAGGCAGAAGCGCCGGGCGTGCCCGGGAGGCGGCCCATGCGGTCTCGATGCGCCTCTGTTCGACTCCCCGCAGCGCGCGTCGCACAGTATGCACCACGCGTACTCCTTCGCGCTGGAATATGCCCGAAGCGCTTGTTGCGGTGACTGTACGTCAACCATGCTGTCTCGCAGGGGAATCACGTTCCGTGACCCCGAGGAGGAGCGAGGCGATGTGTCCGCCGGTTCGGATGGTGTGAGCGGTGCAGGTGCTTCAGGTTCAGCTGGAGGTCGGGCCGGATCCCGCGGAGGTCGGGCGGGCCCGTAGATGGGCCCGGTCGAGACTGGTCGGGTCCGGGATAAGGGACGACGAGCCGCTGGCCGAGACGCTCATCCTGCTGATCTCCGAGCTGGTCACCAACGCGGTGGTGCACACCGGGTGTCCGGCCGTGCTGCGCATGCTGTTCGGTCTGACGGGCTCGGCCGGGACGGTCAGGGTCGAGGTGGCCGACACCAGCTGTCACCCGCCGCAGCAGCGCCACGCGGCGGGCGAGGACACCAACGGCCGGGGCCTGGAGCTGGTCGACGGCCTAGCCGACCGCTGGGGCTGGCAGCCGGAGGGCGCGGGCAAGCGCATCTGGTGCGAGGTCGACCGGGGCGCGCCGCTGATCCAGGTGCCGCTGCACTCCGGCGCGGGGGACGCGGACCGCGATGCGCGCAAGGTGTCGCAAGTCGTGACGAAGCTTGCGCGGACGCATCTTGCATAAAGGTTAGAGCAGTTGCCCCGGGCTGGTCAGAGGATGGCGACCGGCGCGACCGGGGTGCCGGTCGCGCCGACGAACGGCTCCGGCATCGCGGAGAGCAGGAAGGCGTACCGCTTCTCCTCCGCACAGGCTGTGGACAAGGTTTCCAGGTTCCAGTTCTGGCCCTGTGGCATGCCCATCTCGACCAGGTCCAGCGCGTGCACCCCCAGCCACAGATCGTCGATCTCCGGCGGGAAGATCTCGAAGGTCAGGGTGTCGTTGGCGACCGCCGCCGCATCGCGCGCGCGGAACCACTCGGGCGTCCGGATCGACAGGCCGGGCGACGGATAGGCGTACGCGTGCTTGTCGCCCGCCAGATAGACCTGCATCTGCCCGGTCCGTACGAGCACGATGTCACCGGACCGGACCCGTACCCCCGCCAGTTCCTCGGCCGCGTCCAGATCCTCGGGGGTGACGGCGTGGTCGCCGGGCAGCCGGTCCGTGCCGTGTGCGCGCGCCACATCGAGCAGCACCCCGCGCGAGACGATGTGCGGCGCCTTGTCGATCCCGCTGAACTGCGCGCCGCCGTGTGCGGTGATCGTCGCGGCCGGGCGGCCGTTGTAGATCTTCCCGGAGTGCGAGGCATGGGTGAGGGCGTCCCAGTGGGTGGCCGTCTGCAGGCTCAGGACCGCCGTGTCGTCGCTGGTGGCGACGGTGCCGGGGCCGAAGAGTTCCTGGTTGATCTGGACCATGGTGTGCAGCGGATTGATCCGCCCGGGGATCAGCCCGCTCTGTACGCCGTCCTGCTGGAGGGGGAGCGCGAGCGGGATCCGCAGACCGGTGCGGACGGTGGCGGCGGCCTCGCGCACCACGGCGTCGGTGATCAGGTTGAGTGTCCCGATCTCGTCGTCCGCGCCCCAGCGGCCCCAGTTGTTGACCCGCTCGGCGATGTCGTGGAACTCGGCCGGCAGTGACATGGCGCCTCCTGGGGCTTGTGCTCGTGGACCTGATGGCCCATAAAATCTAACGGTCCGTCAGAAACCGCGGGAAGGGGCCGGGCATGGGGAACTTCTTGGCAGGCAAGGTGGTGGCCGTGACGGGTGCCGGTCGCGGCATCGGGCGGGCGGTCGCGCTCGCGGCGGCGGCCGAGGGGGCGCGGGTCGTCGTCAACGACTACGGCGTCTCCATCGAGGGCGGCGAGCCGAGCAGCGAGGTGGCCGAGTCGGTCGTCAAGGAGATCGGGGCGGCGGGCGGCGAGGCGGTGGCGGTCGCCGACGACATCTCCACGATGGCGGGCGGCCGGCGGATCGTGGACACGGCGCTCGCGCGGTTCGGGCGGATCGACGGGGTCGTCTGCGTGGCCGGGATCCTGCGGGAACGGATGCTGTTCAACATGTCCGAGGAGGAGTGGGACCCGGTGGTCGCCACCCACCTCAAGGGCACCTTCACCGTCTTCCGGGCCGCGTCGGCGGTGATGCGCAAGCAGGAGGGCGGCGGCACCCTGATCGGCTTCACCAGCGGCAACCACCAGGGCAGCGTCGCCCAGGCCAACTACAGCGCCGCGAAAGGCGGGATCATCTCGCTGGTGCGGAGCGCGGCGCTCGGCCTGCACAAGTACGGCGTCACGGCGAACGCCGTCGCCCCGGTCGCCCGCACCCGGATGTCCGCCAACGTCCCCATGGAGCTCAAGGAGATCGGCGAGCCCGAGGACGTGGCGGCGCTCGTCGTCTACCTGCTCAGCGAACGGGCCCGCCAGGAGAAGATCACCGGTCAGGTGTACACGGTCGCGGGGCCGAAGATCGCGGTCTGGGCCCAGCCGAGGGAGCTGCGGGCGGGGTACGTCGAGGGGGCGTGGACCCCGGAACGGATCGCGGACTTCCTGCCGGGGACGGTGGGCACCGACCCGATGCCGATGCTGGCCCGGCTGGAGGAGATGGCCACGGCGGCCGCTGCGAAGGCCCGGCCGAACGCGTAGCCCCGGCCGGGGTCCTGCCCCGGAGCCCCCGGTTTCGGCAGAGCGGCAACAGCAGGAGGCACCGTGGACTTCACCTTCGGCCCGGACGACACCGCGTTCCGCGAGGAAGCGCGGGCCTGGCTGGCGGCGCACCTCGTCGGCGAGTACGCGGCGGCCGCCGGCACCGGCGGTCCGGGCAGTGAGCACGAGGGCGTCGGCATCCGCCGCGCCTGGGAGCGCGAACTCGGCCGCGACGGCTGGATCGGCCTCGGCTGGCAGAACCACGGCGCCGGCCACGGCAACCGCCGGGCGAGCCTCACCCAGCAGGTCGTCTGGGCCGAGGAGTACGCCCGCGCCGACGCCCCCGCCCGGGTCGGCCACATCGGCGAGAACCTCCTCGCCCCGACCCTGATCGCCTACGGCAGCGAGGAACAGCAGCAGCGCTTCCTGCCCGCCGTGGCGCACGGCGACGCGCTCTGGTGCCAGGGATACAGCGAGCCGGACGCCGGATCGGACCTCGCCGCGGTGCGCACGGCCGCCGTGCCCGACCGGAGCCGCGGCGGCCATCGCGTGACCGGCCAGAAGATCTGGACGTCACTTGCGAAGGAGGCCGACTGGTGCTTCGTGCTGGCCCGTACGGAGCCCGGCTCCAGCCGCCACCACGGCCTGTCGTTCCTGCTGGTGCCGATGGACCAGCCCGGCAGGATCGAGGTGCGGCCGATCCGCCAGATGTCGGGGACCAGCGAGTTCAACGAGGTCTTCTTCGACGGGGCGCACGCCGAGGAGTGCGTCGGCGGCGAGGGCAACGGCTGGACGGTCGCCATGGGGCTGCTGGCCCTGGAGCGCGGCGTCTCCACGCTCGTCCAGCAGATCGGCTTCGCCGCCGAACTGGGCCGGGTGGTCCGCGCGGCCGTCGACAGCGGCGCCGTCACCGACCCGGTGCTGCGCGAACGCCTCGTACGGCAGTGGGCCCAGCTGCGGACCATGCGCTGGAACGCACTGCGCACCCTCGGCGCCACGGGCGACCCGGGCGCGCCCAGTGTGGCGAAACTGCTCTGGGGCGGCTGGCACCAGCGCCTGGGCGAGCTGGCCGTGCAGGTCAGGGGCGCGGCGGCGGCCGTCGGCCCGGACGACTGGTCGGCGAAGGCACCGTACGGACTCGACGAGACACAGCGCCTGTTCCTCTTCACCCGGTCCGACACCATCTACGGCGGCTCGGACGAGATCCAGCGGAACATCATCGCCGAGCGGGTGCTCGGCCTACCGAGGGAGCCGAGATGAGAGGCGTCGTCTTCGACGGCAAGCGGACCGAGGTCGTCGACGATCTGGAGATACGCGATCCGGGGCCCGGCGAGGTGCTGGTGGCGGTGGCCGCGGCCGGGCTGTGCCACAGCGACCTCTCGGTGATCGACGGAACGATTCCGTTCCCGTCCCCGGTGGTGCTCGGGCACGAGGGCGCGGGTGTGGTGGCGGCGGTCGGCGCGGGCGTCTCCCATGTGGCGCCCGGCGACCACGTATCGCTGTCCACGCTGGCCAACTGCGGGGCGTGCGCCCAGTGCGACCGGGGGCGCCCGACCATGTGCCGCAAGGCGATCGGGATGCCGGGGCGGCCGTTCGCGCGGCGCGGGAAACAGCTCCACCAGTTCGCCTCCAACTCCGCCTTCGCCGAACGGACCCTGGTCAAGGCCGTGCAGGCGGTGAAGATCCCGGCGGACATCCCACTGACCTCCGCGGCCCTGATCGGCTGCGGGGTGCTGACGGGAGTCGGAGCCGTACTCAACCGGGCGAAGGTCGACCGGGGTGACACCGTCGTGGTGATCGGCACCGGCGGCATCGGGCTCAATGTGATTCAGGGCGCCCGGATCGCGGGCACGCTGACGATCGTCGCCGTCGACGCCAACCCGGCGAAGGAGGCGGCGGCCCGGCGGTTCGGCGCGACGCACTTCCTGACCTCGGCGGACGGTGTGCGGGACATCCTGCCGAGCGGCGCCGACCACGCCTTCGAGTGCGTGGGCCGTACGGAGCTGATCCGTACCGCGATCGACCTGCTGGACCGGCACGGCCAGGCGATCCTGCTGGGCGTCCCGGCCGCGACGGCGGAGGCCTCGTTCCTCGTCTCGTCGATGTACCTGGACAAGTCGATCCTGGGCTGCCGCTACGGCTCCTCGCGCCCGCAGCGGGACATCGCGCTCTACGCGGAGCTGTACCGGGAGGGCCGGCTGCTCCTGGACGAACTCGTCACCACCACCTACCCGGTGGAGGACTTCGCCAAGGCGGCGGACGACGCGCACCACGGCCGGGTGGCACGGGGCGTGCTGGTGTTCTGACCACCCGGGCGCACGCCTTCAGGTCCTCCCGGCCCGGAACGTGCGCCGGTACACCGTCGGGGAGACCCCCAGCGCCGCCTGGAGATGCTGCCGCAGCGACGTGGGCGTCCCGAAGCCCGCGTCCCGCGCCACCTGGTCGATCGACAGGTCCGTCGACTCCAGCAGCTGCCGGGCCCGTTCGACCCGCTGCCGGGTCAGCCACTGGACGGGGCTGACCCCGACCTCCTCCCGGAACCGCCGGGTGAAGGTCCGCACGCTCATCGACTCCTGCTGCGCCATGTCGCGCAGCAGGATCGGCCGCTCCAGCCGCCCGAGCGCCCAGGTGCGCGCCGTGGTCGTGGTCGCGAACTGGGCATCGGGCACGGGGCGTTGGATGTACTGCGCCTGCCCGCCGTCCCGGTGCGGGGGCACGACCGTGCGGCGGGCGATGTCATTGGCGACGGCGGTGCCGTGGTCGCGGCGCACGATGTGCAGGCAGAGGTCGATTCCGGCGGCGACCCCGGCGGAGGTCAGGACGTCCCCGTCGTCGATGAACAGGACGTCCGGGTCGACCCGGACCTCGGGGAAGAGCTGCTGGAAGTGGTCGGCGTGCCACCAGTGGGTGGTGGCGGGGCGCCCGGCGAGATATCCGGCGGCGGCCAGCACATAGCTGCCCGTGCAGATGGAGACCATCCGGGTCCCCGGCCTGATGTGGGCGAACGCGGCGGCCAGGTCGTCGGTGAGCCTGCCCTCCGTGTAGACGGGGCCGAGTTCGTAACTGGTGGGGACCACGACCGTGTCGGCGGTGGCCAGGGTTTCCGGGCCGCGTTCGACGGTGATCGTGAAGTCCGCGTCGGTACGGACCGGGCCCGGCGGACGGACGGAGCAGGTCACGACTTCGTAGAGACTGCGGCCCTCGTTGTGCGGCTCGATACCGAACGAGCGGCCGAATATCCGCTGGGGGATGCCCAGTTCGAAGGGGAGCAGCCCGTCGAGGGCCAGGACGGCGATACGGTGCGGCATTGGCGGACTCCCTTCAACCCTAGTGGTATAGACCTCAACCCTGATACATGTCACTCCTGTGAAGGAAAAGTCAGCGGAGCACCCGCGCATTCCCGCCGTCGAGCGCGATGGTGTGCAGCCCCTTTTGTTCAGTTCCTCCGCGGACCGCACGATGGGCGACGGCCGGCCGGAGGGGCTCTGGAACCGTAACTTCCGGCTCTTCTTCGTCGCCCGCACCGCCGCGCTCTTCGGGGACGGCATGATCCCGGTGGCCCTCACCGCGGGGCTGCTGGGCGCGGGCCGCCCGCACTCCTCGGTGGGGTTCGCGCTCGCGGCCTGGATGGGGCCGCTTGCGCTCTTCGTGCTCTTCGGCGGCGTACTGGCGGATCGGTTCACCCCCCGCCGGATGATGATCATCGCGGATGCGCTGCGGCTGGTCGGGGCCTCGGTGCTGGCGTTCTCCTTCGCCACCGGGAACCCGCCGCTGTGGGCGGTGTACACGCTCAGTGCGGTGGCCGGGGTGGGTGCCGCGCTCTTCCAGCCGGGCGTCGCCTCGACCGTGCCCCGGGTCGCCTCGGACGTGCAGCGGGCCAACGCCGTGCTGAGGGTCTCCGAGGCGCTGATGACCATGGCGGGCCCGGCCTTCGCGGGCATGCTGGTCGGGCTGGCCGGCGCCGGTGTGGTCTACGCGGCGAACGCGTCGACGTTCCTGGTCTCCGGCCTCTGCCTCTTCCTGCTGCGACTCGCCCCGGCCCCCTCGGACGAGGCGCAGCGCGGCGGTTTCGTCGCCGAACTGGTCGACGGATGGCGGGAGTTCCGGGCCCGCAGCTGGCTGTGGGGAGTGATCGCGATCTGGACCGTGTACGGCTTCACGGTGCTCGGCCCGATGCTGCCGCTCACCGCGGTCGAGGTCACCGAGGCGCACGGCTCGGGGACGTACGGCGTGATGATGGCGGTGAATGGCGCGGGCAGCGTCGTCGGCGGGCTGCTCGCCCTGCGCCTGCGGCCCCGCCGCCCGCTCGCGGCGGGGGCCGTCGCGCTGGCCGGGGTCTGTGTGAACCTGCTGGTGCTGGGCCTCGGGATGCCCGTGCCCGCGCTCGGGGCGGGGCAGTTCGTGGCGGGTGCGGCGTTCGCGTTCTGGCTGGTGATGTGGTCGACGACGGTCCAGACCCATGTGCCGCCCGAGGCGCTGAACCGCCTGCACGCGTACGACGTGGCGGGCTCGTTGCTGATGCTGGCGGCGGGCCGGGCGCTGGCGGGACCGGTCGCGGACCGGGTGGGGGCGCCCGAGGTGCTGCTGGCCGGCGCGGTGATCAACCTGGTGGTGGTGGCGGTACTGCTGGTGGCCCGGCCGATCAGCCGACTGGAGCGGATCGCGTGACCGGGGGCGGGCGGTCGGCAGCCGTGTCCCGGACAGCCCCGCACGCCGCCCGCGCGGTCGCGGCCGGGGCCGCGGCGCTGACCGTACTTGCCGGGCTCGCGGTCAGGGCGTTCACGGACGGCGACTTCGCCAAGTACGCCGGGGACGCGCTCTACACCGTGCTGATCTGCGCCCTGGCCGCCGTGATCGCGCCCGGCGCGCGGCCGGCCGTCACGGCAGGGACGGGGCTGGCGTTCAGCTGGGCGGTGGAGCTGCTGCAACTGACCGGGGTGCCCGCGGAGCTCTCCCGCCACAGCACGGTGGCGCGGCTGGTGCTCGGCTCGACCTTCAACGCACCCGATCTGTTCTGGTACGCGGTGGGGGCGGGGTTCGCCTGGGTGGTGACGGTCCTGGCCGCCTCCGCCTCGCGACGGTACAGGGCGCGGTAGCGGCACGGCGTCCTGGGCCGGAAAGCGGCGATCGTGGTGGCCCGATTCCTGCGAAGGGTGTCCCTCTGGCCACTCGTGAGGAGGGACCCCCGGACCGATGCTGAGTGACGTGACCCAGACAACCGAAAGCGCCACCCGGGACGACGGCCGGCAGGCCACCACCCCGGCAGCCCCCGGGCGCCCCTCCCGCCGACGTGTGCACCGCGCCTGGATCGTCGCCGCCGTCACCTTCGTGACGATCATCGGCGGCGCCGCCTTCAACTCCCTTCCCGGCCTCCTCATCGACCCGCTCCACACGGAGTTCGGCTGGTCGCGCGGGGAGATCGGACTCGCCGTCTCCATCGACATGGCGCTGTACGGGCTGACCGCACCGTTCGCCGCCGCGCTGATGGACCGGTTCGGCATCCGCCGGGTCGTTGTGGTCGCCCTCAGCGCCGTGGCGGCCGGGGCGCTGGCCGGCGTATGGATGACCGCCTCCTGGCAGCTGATGATCTACTGGGGCCTGCTCGTCGGCCTCGGCACGGGCTCGATGGCGCTGGCGTTCTCCGCCACCGTCACCAACCGCTGGTTCGTGGCCCGGCGCGGCCTGGTCACCGGCATCCTCACCGCGGCGGGCGCCTCCGGCCAGCTGGTCTTCCTGCCGCTGTGCGCCTGGATCGTCGAGGAACACGGCTGGCGCCCCGCCTCGGTGACGGTGGCGCTCGCGGCCCTGGTCGTCGTCCCGTTCGTCTGGTTCCTGCTCCGCGACCACCCGGCAGATGTGGGCCTCGCCCCGTACGGCGGGACCTATGCGGAGAAGCCCGCACCCGCGCGCGGGGCGGCGCGGCGGACCCTGCGGGTACTGGCCGACGCGGCGCGCACCGGACCGTTCTGGCTGCTGGCCGGTACGTTCGCGATCTGCGGGGCCTCGACCAACGGCCTGATCCGTACGCACTTCGTGCCCTCGGCCCACGACCACGGCATGCCCATCACCGCCGCCGCCTCGCTGCTCGCCGTCATCGGGATCTTCGACATCATCGGCACCGTCTTCTCCGGCTGGCTCACCGACCGCTTCGACGCCCGGCGGCTCCTCGCCGTCTACTACGCGCTGCGCGGCGTCTCGCTGCTCTTCCTGCCGATGCTGATGGCGCCGACGGTGCATCCGCCGATGGTGTTCTTCATCGTCTTCTACGGCCTGGACTGGGTCGCCACCGTCCCGCCGACGCTGGCCCTGTGCCGCGAGCAGTACGGCGAGGACAGCGCCATCGTCTTCGGCTGGGTGCTGGCCTCCCACCAGGTGGGCGCGGCGCTGGTGGCGTTCCTGGGCGGGGTGGCGCGCGATGCGTTCGGTTCGTACGACGTGGTCTGGTACGCGTCCGGGGCGCTGTGCGCGATGGCGGCGCTGATGGCGCTGGTGATCCGGCGGGTCCGGGAGCCCTCGGACGCCGTCGCCGGCCTCGGCTGACGGCGCCCGGAGCCCGGCGCTTCAGGCCGACGAGCTGTCGGCGGAAAGGTGCTGAGCGACGGCCAGGAAGACGTGCAGGTTCGCGATGTCGCTGACCGCGGCACTGCACCGGCGGCCGGAGCCGCCGGTCCCCATGGCGTTGACCCAGCCCGCTGACACTTGGATCTCCTGGACGCCGGACCAGGGGAGGTGGCCCTTCCCCCGGGCGGTCAGGCCGGTGCGGGAGAGCGAGAATTCCCCGAAGTTGACCGTCTCGCCCGCCAGGATCGATTCCAGGGCCGCCGGTCCCTGGGCCTGGAGGACGGCCTGCTGCATATAGGGTCCCCAGGCTTCGGGGCCCTCGTAGAAGTGCGTGATCCTCGCGTGGTCCCGGCCCGGGCCCACCGCGGAGTAGACGTACTCGGTGGTCGACGGGATGCCGTTGATGATCTTCTGGGTGATGTCCTGGTAGAGCCGTACGGAGTCCCAGCGGATGACGACCCTGCCGTCGCCGGACTCCGGGTGCACGATCAGTCCGTTCTCGAACAGGTGAAGACGCTTGGCGGCCTGTCTCCGGCTGAAGTCCGGATACCGGCGCAGCCACCAGAAGAACAGCAGGCCGGGTATCACGAGCATCGCCAAGAGGTGGAGCGTCATGAAGATGTAGAGGACGAAGATCGCCTTGTTCAGGCGCTTGGGAGTGAACGTGCCCTGCAGGGCGCCGAGTCGGTGGGCGGCTGCCAGTTCGGCGGCCTCGGGCGACAGGGTGTTCGGTGCTGTTGCCATGGACGTGTCCCTCGTCTCGAAGCTCGCGAACTCGTCTTGAAGCTAGGGCCGGACAATGCAATCCACCAGCGACTAGATTGCATGTGAGCCATGCATAGGGGGAATGTGTTCGAGATCGACGCACTGCGTCTGCTGGTGACGGTGGCCGAAACCGGATCGTTCACGAAGGCCGCGGTCAAGCTCGACTACACGCAGTCCGCGGTGTCCCGGCGCATCGCCTCCCTGGAGAAGGAGGCGGGCGGGCCGCTCTTCGAACGGCTCGCCCGGGGCGTACGGCTGAATCCGGCCGGCCACGCGCTGCACCGGCACGCCGTGGAGGTGCTCGCGCGTCTGGCGAGCGCGGAGCACGAGATGGCCGCGATCCGCGCCGGGCGGGGCGGGCGGCTGCGGGTGGGGGCGTTCGCCACGGCCAACATCTCGTTGGTGCCCGCCGCGCTGCGGGCGTTCGTGCGGTCCAGGCCGGATGTCGAGGTCGTCGCGGTCGAGGGCCGGACCGGTGAGTCGATGCGGCGCATGGCGGAGGGGGCGCTCGACCTGGCCGTGGTCAGCGACTACCCGTCCGGTCTGCCGTCGGTCGACGCCGTCACGACCGAGGTCCTGCTGGCGGACGAACTGTTCGTCGTCCTCCCTCGCGACCACCGCCTGGCCGGATCCGGGACGGTCGATCTGCGCGAACTGCGCGACGAGACCTGGCTCCAGGACGTGTCCGCCGACCGGCCCATGATGCTTGCCGAGGTGTGCGAACGGGCCGGCTTCCGGCCGAGGCGGATCACCAGGATCGCCGAGTGGACCGGCAAGTTCGGCTATGCGGCCGCCGGGCTGGGGGTGGCGCTGGTCCCCTCGCTGGCCGCCTGGGCGGTCCCCGCCGAACTCGCCGTCTGCCGGCTCGGCGACCTCGCCCCGCACCGGACCGTACATGTCGCACTGCCCGCCGACCCGCTTCCGGCAGCACTGGAACTGCGGGATCAGCTGCGCGACGCCGTTTCGCACGACGCCGCGGGCTGAGCGGGCGGGACGGGCTGAGCGGGCGGGGCAGACTGAGCGGGCGGGGCCGGTCCGCCGCACCGCTCACCCGTCGAGCGGTCCGAACCGCCCGAACACCCCCCGGTGGAACAGCAATGGATCGGACCCGTCCGCCGCTCCCATCGCCTCCACCCGGCCGACGACGATCAGATGGTCGCCCCCGGTGTGGACGGCCTGGATGCGGCAGTCGATCCAGGCCGGTACGGAGTCCAGCAGCGGTGACCCGGTCGCCGGGGCGGCCTCGTACCCCACCCCCGCGAACTTGTCCGCGCCGCGCACCGCGAAGCCCCGGCACAGTGCGCCCTGGTCCGCGCCGAGGATGTTGACGCAGAAGGCCCCGGCGCGCGCGATGCGCGGCCAGGTCGTCGACGTACGGGCGACCATGAACGTGACCAGCGGCGGGTCGAGGGAGAGCGAGGCGAACGACTGGCAGGCGAAGCCCGCCGGGCCCTCCGCGTCGTCCGGGGCGTGTGCGGTGACGACGGTGACGCCGCTGGCGAAATGCCCCAGCACACGGCGGAATTCGCCCGGGTCGACGGGTGGCCGCTCACCGTCGGCCACCGCTCGCAGATCGGGGCGCGGCAGCGGATCGACCGGCGCCGGTCCTGCGGTCGTGGCGGCGCCGACGGACCTGAGGTACCGGACGGCGATGGCGGCCATGCCTGCGTGTCCCATCACCCTTCGATTAGAACTGACGATACGTCAGATGGGAAGGCGCGGGAGGAGGCGGTTTGGACCTGCCTGTGCGCGGAGAGCGGCCCGGCAGCAGCCGGGACGTCCTGCGCGAACTGGGCGACCCGCGAACCATCGCCGCCACCGCGCTCCAGGAGCCCGGGTTCGCTCCCGGCCTTGCTCCCGGTGCCTTCGCCGGGGCGGCGAAGGCACCCGCGTGTCGCTCGCCCGTGTGGCTCGTGGTGCTGCTGCCGGTGCTCGCCCTCGGCCTCGGCTACCACTGGGTACTGTTCGGCTTCGCGCTGAAGGTCGCCGGAGCCGTCGTGCTGTTCAGGTCCCGGTACTGGACGTCGAGCCGGAAGTGGACCGGCTTCGCGCCGACCGCTCTGGCACCCTCGCTGATGAACGTCGCCTGGTTCCTCTTCAGTTACCCCAACGATCCGCCGCAGTCCGCGTACTGGACGGCGATCGTGGCGACGGCCGTCGTGACGCTCGCCGGTGCGGGTTGGCTCTGGCGGGTGCGGAGCGGCACGGACGCCCCGGCCGCGTAGTTCCAGGGCTTCACCCCCGACGATCGTCAGGGGTGGGCCCTGCCGTTCGGCCCGGGTCCGCGGCTCCCGCCGCTTCTAGGTTCACGTTCCATGAGACGAGAAACCGGAAGCAGAAACCGGACCGGGCGGCCGCTGCTCGCCTGCGTCGTCCTGGCCTCGGGAGCGGCAACCGTCGTGGCGCTCGCCCCGGGCGGCTGGGGCACGGCCGACGCCGTGGAGGTGACGAGCGGCGCCTCGGCGTCCGGGTACCGCTCGGTGACCGGGGCGGTGGCCGACACGCCGTCCTGGACGGGGCCGCTGCTGGAAGCGGCCACCGAAGGCACCCTGGTGGTCCTCGGACTGCTGCTGGTGTGGGCCTGGTGGAGCGCCGTACGCCGCGGGGACACCCGGATGTCCGCAGGCACCGTGCTCACCGGCATCGGCACCGTGGTGGCGTACGCCGTCAGCGAGGCGGCGAAGCTGGTGGTGGACGAGGAACGCCCCTGCCGGGCCCTGCGCGGCATCGCGGAGACGGCCGCCGAGTGCCCGCCGC
Source organism: Streptomyces sp. NPDC006510 (assembly GCF_040611955.1). Taxonomy (NCBI): domain Bacteria; kingdom Bacillati; phylum Actinomycetota; class Actinomycetes; order Kitasatosporales; family Streptomycetaceae; genus Streptomyces; species Streptomyces sp. NPDC006510. The sequence goes on from NZ_JBEXPH010000001.1 coordinate 213,422, forward strand.
CCGGCGACTGGTCCTTCCCGAGCAACCACGCCACCCTGGCGGCCGGCCTCGCGGTGGGCCTGGCCGTGCTGCGTCCCCGCCTCGCCGCCGTCACCCTGCCGGTGGCCGCGGCGGCGGCCCTGCTGCGGGTCATGGTGGGGGCACACTACCCGCACGACGTGCTGGCCGGCGCGGCCCTCGGGGCCTCGGTGGTGGCGGCCGTGCTGCTCGCGTTCCTGCCGCTCGCGCGGACCGCGGCGTCAGCGCTCGGCAGGCGGCTGGGGGCCACCGCTCCCGGCTGTGTCACCGTCACGGCGGACCCGGCGCA